>JAXITB010000001.1:0-33266 GCA_034680305.1 Polaromonas sp.
CGGTGCCGCCCAGGCCGGAGCAAACCGGGCCGGGCATGCTGCCGGCCGAGCGCGGGCCCACGCGCAGCGAGTTGCCCAGCTCCACCCGGGCGATCGAGCCGCCACCGGTGCCCACCTCAAAGATGTCCATCATTGGAATCTGGATGGGCAAGGCTTTTTCGTAACCGCCGATCAAGGCGCTGCCGGTGGTCAAGGGCCGGCCCTCGCTGATGACGCCGGCCTTGGCGGTGGTGCCGCCCATGTCAAAGGCAATCGAGTCGGGCAGTCCGAGCTGGGCGCAAATGGCCTGCGCCCCGATCACCCCCGCTGCCGGGCCCGATTCGAGCATGCGCACGCAGTCGCGTCGGGCATGGGCCAGCGGGAACAGGCCGCCGGTGGACTGCACCGCGTAAAAGTCGCCCTGAAAGCCCTGCTGGGCCAGATGCGTCTCCAACTCCCCCAGATAGGCCGACACCCGCGGGCCCACATAGGCATTGGCCACCGCCGTCGAGACGCGCTCGAACTCGCGGTACTCCTGCGACAGCTCGTGCGATGCGGTCACAAAGGCCGATGGGATTTCTTCCTGGACGATGGCCTTGACGCGGCGCTCATGATCCGGGTTGCGGTAGGAGTGCAGCAACAGCACCGCCACCGCCTCGACCCCTTCGGCCTTGAGCTGACGGGCCAGAGCGCGCACCCGGTCTTCGTCCAGCGACTTGTGCAGCGAGCCGTCGGCCCGCAGCCGCTCGCTGACCTCGTGGCGCCGTGAGCGCGGCACCAGGGGCACATGTTTGGAGAAAAACAGGTTGTAGGCGTCGGGTCGATTGACCCGGCCGATCTCATAGATGTCGCGAAAGCCTTCGGTGATCAGGAGCGCCGTCTTGGCCCCGGTGCGCTCGAGCAGCGTGTTGATGGCAATGGTTGAGCCATGCAGGAACAAATAGCCCTGGGTCAGGTCGACCCCGGCGCCATCGAGGGTGTCTTGAATGCCCTGGTGCAGATGACCGTGGGTCGATAAGGCCTTGCCAAAGGCGATTTCACCCCGGGCCTCATCAAAGCAGGCCATGTCGGTGAAGGTGCCGCCGATGTCGACGGCGATGCGCAGGCGTGTTTGGTTTGAATTCATGCTTGGCTTGGAACCTAGAAACAGCTTGGGACAGGCCCAAAGGCGCGGCAGCACGGCGGCGCGATCGCGGCCCCGGCATGCAGCCCGGCGGCAGTCTAGGGCGCCCTCTGGCCAATGCCTAGAATGAAATCCGGTATTTCAGACATGCCCAATTTGGCATAGCAGGAGTGGCGATGCAGGTTCAAGACTTTCGACTGTTTCTTGAAGTGGCCGATCTGGGCAGCTTCACCAAGGTGGCCGCCCAGCGCCAAACCGTGCAGTCGCACATCAGCCGGCAGATCAGCGCCTTAGAGCGCCAGTGCGGGGCGCCCCTGTTCCGGCGCACCGGGCGCGGCGTGGCCCTGACCGAATACGGCGCCCATGTGGCGCAGCGGGCCAGGCTCTGGCTGCATGACACCGAGGCGCTGTGGGCCGAACTGCGCCAGAGTGCGGCGGTGCCGATGGGCGAAGTGCGCCTGGGCATCCTGCCTTCGGCCGCCCACCCCCTGACCACCCAGGTCTTTGGCCAGCTGCAGCGCGACTACCCGCGCATCCGGCTCAACATCCGAGAGGGCCAGGGCGGCGAGCTCGACGCCATGCTGGACTCGGGCGCGGTGGACATGGCGATTTTGTTTCGCTACGACCGGCCCAGCACACCCGACGAAACCCTGTTGGCCAGCGCGGGCACCTACCTGGTGTCGGGGCCTGGTCAGGCCCTGACCCGCGCCGAGACGGTGGACTTCAAACGGCTCGAAGGACTGCCCCTGGTACTGCCGCGCCGGCCGGCCCATTGGCGCGCGATACTGGACCAAACCGCCCGCAGCAAGGGCTTTGCCTTTGACGTCGCGGTGGAGGCCGATTCACTGACCCTGCAAAAGCAGCTGATCGCCGATCACCCCCACCTGTTTGCTTTGCTGGGCCCGTTTTCAGTGAACAAGGAGTTGCAGTCGGGGCAACTGCAAGCGGCCCGCGTGGTCGCGCCCGATTTGAAGCGCTATGTGACTCTGGCTCGCCCCAAGCAAGGGCAGCTGACCCAGGCCAGTCAGATCGTCTGGCAACTGATCACGCGCACAGTGCGCGCGTGGCAGGGGCAGCTCAGCGAGCCGTCGTGAGCGGCTGCGGGGCGTGGAACACCCCCAAGGGATCGGTCGATGCGATAACGCCACGCAGGGGCGGCCTTGTTCGACCAGCCCCATGGCGGCCCTTGGCGGCATGACGCCAAAGGCGCTCGGCGCGCCTCAATCGGGCTTGATGTTTCGCGAACGGATGACCGGCCGCCAGCGCTCGATTTCCGACTGCAAATAGGCCGCCATTTCGGCCCGCGTCATCAAACGAGGGTCGGTGCCCGTGCGCGTGATGGCCTCGCGGACGTCCCGGGTCTCCAGCACGGCCCGGATGTCCTGCTGAATGCGCTGCTGCAGCGGCTCCGGGGTCGCGCTTGGAATGAACAGGCCAAACCAGCCGCCCGCCTCAAACTGCGCCAAAGCAGGGATGCCGGCCTTGTTGATCGGTGGGACCTGCGGCATGCGCGGATTGGGAGCCGAATAGCCGTGGCCGAGCACCTTGAGCTTGCCGGTGGCCACATGGGCCATTGTGGCCGGCGAGTCGAACAGGGCGTCGACCTGCCCGCCCAGAAGGTCGTTGATGGCCGGTCCGTTCCCCTTGTAGGGCACATGCACGATCTGTACGCCCGCCATGTCGGCAAACTGCTCGGCCGCAATGTGCGGGCTTGAGGCATTGCCGGAAGAGGCAAAGGTCAGCTTGCCAGGGTTGGCCTTGCCATAAGCGATCAGCTCGGCCAGGGAGTTCACCGGCAGGCTGGCGCGAACGTACAGAACGCTGGGGCTGTCAGACACCATGGCCAAGGGCGCCAGCGCCTTGGGGTCATAGGGCAGGCTGGGCAGCATGATCTGGTTACCGATGTAGCCGAAGGCCGTCATCAACAGGGTATGGCCGTCGGCCGGCGCACGTGCCACATGGGCGGTACCGATGGTGGTACCACCGCCCGCACGGTTTTCGACCACCACGTTCTGGCCCCAGCGCTCAGCCAATCGGGGGGCGATCACACGGGCGACCACGTCGGTCAGGCCACCGGCCGTGTAGGGCACGACGATGGTCACCGGCTTGCTTGGAAACGTCTGGGCATGGGCGGGCGCCAGGGCGATCGCGGCAAGGGTCAAGGCAGTCAACAGTTGTCTTCTTTGCATCATGGGCACTCCCGTTGGGGTTGAGATGAAGTCATGCCATCGTACGAGTCAGGGCTCGGCGACATTGAACATGGGCGAAAAAATCTCCAGCGTCTGGGCGAAAGCCCGCAGCAGGTCGACACGCCCGTGCACTTGCACAGAGCCGTCGTCGATGGCCTGGGTCAGGCCTTGCGGCTCCTTGAGCAAGCGGGCCAATTGCGCGCGAGGGGTCACGATGTGGCCGTCGACCGGCCCCTCATGGTGCCCAGGCAAGTGGCTCAGCGCCCCATGCGACAGCGTCAGTCGCTGCGTCTGCGTGCGGCCGTCCTCCTCGGTCAGGGTCCAGTTGAAGCGGACCTGCAGGTCTTGAGCCTTCTGACCATCAATGCGGATGGCCAGCAACTCCAGGAAACGGGCCAAGGGCAGCAAGGACAGCATGTCGGCGCTGATGGGCAAGGTCGGATGCGCGTTGGCGCCCGGCGGATGACGCAATTCCTGGGCGGCCAGCAGGTAACTGTTGCGCCAGGTGCTGGACTCAGACTGGTAGCCCAACTGCTCAAGGGCGTCGGCATAAAGGGCGCGCGCCGGACCATGATCGGGCTGGGCAAAAACCACCTGCTTGAGCACGCGCACGACCCAACGAAATTCGCCGAGTTCAAAGTCGCGGCGGGCACGCTCCAGCACTTGGTCGGCGCCCCCCATGTAGGACACATAGCGCCGGGCCTCTTCTTGTGGCTCCAGGGGGTGCAAATTGGCGGGGTTGCCATCGTAGGGGCCCAGGTAGTGCGCGTAAATCGCCGCCACGTTGTGCACCACCGCGCCGTAATAACCCCGCGCAAACCACTGCCGCGACAGGGCATTGGGCATGAGCAGACGCTCGCCGATTTCAGGCGGCGTCAAGCCGTGGCTGGCCAATCGCAAGGTCTGGTCGTGCAAAAACCGGTACATGTCACGTTGACCCGATACAAACTCCACCATGCGCGCCTGCCCCCAAACCGGCCAGTGGTGCTGGGCGTACACCACATCCACCTGCGGCACAAACTTGTGCAGCGCCTCGTCGAGGTAGCGCGACCATGCCAAGGCATCGCGGGTCTTGGCGCCGCGCAAAGGGCAGAGGTTGTGCATGGTGTGGCAGATGTTTTCCGCCAGATTGAGCGCCCGCAATCCGGGGAAAAAGACATTCATCTCCGCCGGCGCCTCGGTGCCCGGGGTCAACTGGAAAACAAAATCGACGCCGTCGATGCACATCGCTTGGCTGCTGTCGGTGATGGCGTGCGTGGGTGCGATGAACCCATCACGGCCACGGCCCACGGCCTTGCCCAGCCCCGAGTCGATGTGGCCCATGATGCCGGGCGGCAAAGTCGTGCCAAATTGGTAGACCGAGCGCCTTCGCATCGGCACGCCGGCCAGCATGGTTTCGGTAAAAGCCTCCTCCAGCAATCCAGCCGGCGCGATGATGGGCACGGCCCATTCGCGGGCCTGCGCGTGCGTCAGGATGCCGGCTGCGCCGCCATAGTGGTCGCGGTGGCTGTGCGTATAGACGATGGCCCGCACCGGACGATCACCCCGGTGCGAGCGATACAGCTCAAAAGCCGCACGCGCCGCCTCCACATAGGTCAAGGGGTCGATGACGATGACCCCGCTGTCCCCTTCAACGAAGGTCACATTGGCCAGGGAAAAGCCACGCACCTGGTAGATGCGATCGGTCACCCGAAACAGGCCGTGAATCGCATTGAGTCGGGCCATGCGCCAAAGGCTGGGGTGCACCGTATCGGGGGTCGGCTCCTGATTAAGGAAGCCATAGGCGGCCATGGACCAAGCCGGTCCACCGCTGTCTGCGTTGTAGGCGGCGTCTTCGGTGCTGCCCAGAAAACCCCGGCGCGCATCCTCGAAATCGCGCTCGTCGGCAAAGTTCAGGGATGCACCGGCCCGCTGCTGGGCGGCGCGGGTTTGCGGATGAGCGGGCTTCATGCGGTCAAGTCCGGCTCACTGCGAGCTGCGTCATTGATAGAGATTGGACAAACTGGCCTTGAGGAAGCCCCCGTCGACCACGATGTCCTGACCGTTGACGTAAGCGGCCGCATCACTGGCCAGGAAGCCGACCGCGTCACCAATGTCCATGGGCCGACCGATGCGGCGCAGGGGAATCTTGGACTGGCGCGCCTGCAAGTGGCCGGGTTGCTGGTAATAGGCCTCAGACAAGGGGGTACGGATCATGCCCGGGCTGATGCTGTTGCTGCGGATGCCCCGCGGGCCCCACTCAACCGCCATCTGGTGAGTCAGGCCCAAGAGCCCCGCCTTAGCCGGGCCGTAGGGGCCGACCTGAGTCGCCACCTGGGCCGCAATCGAGGCCACATTGACGATGCTGCCGGCCTCCTGCTCAAACATCAGCGGCACCAGCGCCTGCGCACACAGCAGCGCGCCACGCAGATTGACCTGCATCAGCCGGTCCCAGTCCTCCAGAGGGAACTTCTCCAGCGGCGCGACCGGTGCACTGACGGCGGCGTTGTTGACCAGCACGTCACAGCGTCCCCAACGGCCGCGCACAAAGCGGCCCATGGCCTGGACTTCAGCGGGCTGGGCGATGTCACAACCCATGGCTGCGCCGTCCGGCGTATCTTCAGGGCTGGCCGGGTGGCTCAGGTCGACTCGAAGCACCTGCGCGCCCATCGCAGCCAAGCGCTCACAAATGGCCAGGCCCAGACCGCCGGCCGCGCCAGTGACCACGGCCACCCGACCTTGCAGGGCTCGGGCATCGAAGGCGGGTGCAGCCAGCGGCAGGTTCATGGCGTGCTTGTCAGTGCGTCAGTCGGCCGGGCTTGATGACAGCCGCAAGGGTAGGCGGGTCCCATCGGTGGGCTTCAGGCCGTTGCCAGATCGCGCTGGCCAACCTCCTTGCGGATGGCCGGGATGATGCGCTCGCCCCACAACTCGATCTGGCGCAGCATGGTCGCCTGATCGCAGTCGCCCAACTGGGTCTGCAGCGCAATGTGTTTAGGCCGCAAGATGGCGATTTCCTCGAGCATCTTGTCAATCACCTCGTTGACCGATCCGACGGGCAAGTTCTGGCGCAACTGTGCCATCGTCGGGTCGGTGGGAGAAGGCAATTCCTTGATCATGTAACCGTCATCCGACTGAGCCCTGCGGTGCTTCAGGCTCTCGGAGACACGGCGTTGAAATCGGGCGTTGTCCAGGTAGTGGTCGATGTCGCTTTCACGGTCTGAGGCAAAAGCACAGCGCAGGAAACCGAACTTCACATCACGATCCAGATCCTTGCCATGGGTTTGGGCCACCTGCTCCAGACGGCCGCGCAAGTCGGTGATCGCCTCGTTGCCATTGAGCAATGCGGTGACGAACAGGTTATGGCCCTCACGCATGCCGCGTCCCAAGGTCACCGGGTTGCCGGATGTGATCCAGATGGGCGGCATCGGATCTTGCAGGCATCGAACCGCCACCGCGCTGGGCGGCATGTGCAAATGCTTGCCCTCGTGCTCGAAGATCTTCTGGGTCAGGCCCTTGGGGATCAGGTCCAGGAATTCATTGAAGATCTCGAAGGACTCGGCGATGTTCACACCGAAGCGCTCGAACTCGAACTCCTGATAGCCCGAGCCCACGCCCAGTTCCAGTCGACCGTTGGAGACCGTGTCGACGAAGCCGACCTCGGCCAGAAACCGTGCTGGGTGATACAGCGGCAAGATGCACACCGCCGTGCCCAGGCGGATGCGCCGGGTCTTGGCCGCCACATGGGCGATCATCATCAGCGGCGAGGGCGACAGGGAGTAGTTGTTGAAGTGATGCTCGGCGTACCAGGCGGTGTTGAACCCCGCCTGCTCGGCCACCACCGTCTGCTCAATGGCGTTGTGAATCACCTGCTGCGAGCTTTGGTGGTAGCCGCGCTGCTGGGCCAGGATAAAAACGCCAAATTCCATGGTGTGCCTCCGCTTCAGATCGGTGCGTCTGAATGTCTGGTGAATTCTGGGCTATTCTTTTCCCATCGAGAATAGACGTAATGCGCGATTCTGTGCTGCAGATTTTGGAGGAATCATGGACCGTTTGCGAGCGATGGAGCTCTTCCTCTCCGTGTCCAAGACCGGCAGCTTTTCCGAGACGGCGCGCAATTTCGGCATCTCTGCCACGGCCGTCTCACGCGCCATCACCGACTTCGAGCGATCTTTGCAGATCCAGCTTTTGCTGCGCTCGACCCGACAGGTGATCCTGACCGAATCGGGCAAGGCTTACGCGCAGCAGCTGGAGGGCATCCTGTGGAACATCGGCGAAATTCATCGGCACATCACGGAAATCGGTGCGGCCCCCAAGGGGCAGTTGCGGGTGCACTCGCGCATGATGTTCGGGCTGCGGGTGCTGCCACCGGTCATTGCGGCCTTCCGCCGTGAATACCCGGACATTCACATCGAATTGATGCTTTCGGAGTCGCCGGTGGACTTGCGCCGCGAAAAAATCGACATCGACTTTCGCATCGCGCCACCGATGGAGGCCGGCATCAAGCGGCGGCGGCTGTTCAGAAGCGAGCGCTACCTGGTGGCCTCGCCGCGGTATCTGGCTGGCCGGCCACCGCCCAGCACCCCCATGGAGCTAAGCCAACATGACTGCCTGGCCTACCTGCTGCCCGGAGAACACTACCAGTGGCTCTACCGGGACAAACCCGGCAAAGAGGTGCAGGCCTTCGGCTTCAAGCCCAGACATGTCACCAACAATGGCATGGCCCTGCTTGAGTTGGCCCGACTGGGCGAGGGCGTTGCCCTGCTCGACGACTACACCGTGCAGCCAGACCTGGAGCAGGGCAGCCTGGTGCGCCTGCTGAGCAGCCACCAATTCACCAACACCACCTTCGACGAAGGCATGCAGGCCACGATTTTGGACACCCCACTGGTGCCAACCAAGATCCGGCTGTTCCTGGACTTTGTGGCTGCGCGCGTATCGGGCGAGTCCTCTCGATTCACGGCAGTGCAGTGGGCAAGCCCTGCGACGCGGGGCACCGGCACCCGGGCCAAGGACCCCGCACACGGCTGAGACTCCCCCGATTTTCGCAGGACAGATCCAAGCTTTACACAGGCAATCGATCGGCCTTCCGTCCATAGAATCCGCCAAACATCGGAGGGAGACAGGCATGACGCAGCCCCAGGGCGCCGAAGACCAGGATCGAGCCGGCTTGCGCCTGCAGGTCAGCGATGGCGTGGCGGTCGTGACGCTGGACAGGCCGCCGGTCAACGCCCTGGATCGGGCCCTGCGTGCGGCCATCGTTGCCACCTTTGATGCACTTTCGGAGCGTCAGGAGGTGCGCTGCGTGGTGCTGACCGCCGCGGGCCGGGTGTTTTGCGCCGGGGCCGACCTCAAGGACAGGCCCGACCCCACACAAAAAGGTGATTTTCTCGGGCACAACCGCATCACCCGAGAAACAACCAACGCCATCCGGGAATGCGCCAAGCCGGTGATTGCAGCGGTCAACGGGGCAGCCCTGGGGGCCGGTCTGGGCCTGGTGGCGGCCTGCGACATCCTCTACGCATCAGAGTCGGCCAGCTTCGCCATGCCCGAAATTGACGTGGGCTTGGCCGGTGGGGCCGCCATGCTCAAAACGCTGCTCGGTCGCTCCACGCTGCGCCGCATGCTCATGACCGGCGATCGCCTGAGCGCGCAGGACATGCTGCGCCGCAATGTGCTTGAAGAAGTTGTGGCAGCCGACGAACTGCTCCCGCTGGCCATGGCGACAGCCCGAAAAATTGCAGCCAAGGCGCCCCTGGCCGTGCAGTACGCCAAGCGTTCGGCCAATATGGTCGACGTCATGCCGCAGCGCGATGCCTACCGCTTCGAGCAGGAGTTCACCATGGCCCTGTCCCGGACGGAGGACGCCCGGGAGGCGCGCATGGCCTTCCTCGAAAAGCGCGAACCACGCTTTCTGGGCCGCTGATGTCCCACCGCTGTTTTTCTCGCCCGCACTCACCCAAGAACCACAAGGAGACAAGTCATGCAACCATCCACCGTCTTGCGCCGCCGCACCCTAACCCTGTTTGGCGCCTTGCTGTTGACCGCGCCGGCCTGGGCCAATCCGGCGGCCGATTGGCCGGCACGCCCCATCAAGCTGGTGGTTCCCGGACCCGCCGGTGCAGGCATGGACATCTTCGCCCGCATGCTGCAGGCGCCCTTGCAGGCGGCACTCAAACAGCCGGTGGTGATCGACAACAAGCCCGGCGCCAACAGCCTGATCGGCAACGATGCGGTGGCCAAGGCAGCACCCGACGGCTACACCTTTTTGTTCACGCCGTCCTCAGCGATCGCGCTCAACCCCCTGGTCGTGGCCAAGATGCCCTACGACACCCAGCGCGATCTCTTGCCCGTTGCACAGATCGGCCAGTCCGGCTTCTTGATGGTGGCTCACCCGGGATCGGGCTTCAAAACCATGCAGGACATGGTGCAGTTCGCCCGGGCCAATCCGGGCAAACTGGCCTACGGCACCTGGGGCACGGGCTCGTCGGGCCACCTGGCCATGGAAGGTCTCAAGCAACAGTTCGGTGTCGATATGCCGCACATTCCCTTCAAGGGAAGCGCTGCACTCATCAATGACATCATGGGCAACACCATCACCGTAGGGTTTGCCGACATTGCCTCGCCCGTGCCGCATGTGCGCGCCGGCCGACTCGTGGCCTTGGGCGTCACCGGCTCACGCCGAGCCCCGGCCCTGCCGGATCTGCCCACCGTGGCCGAGCAGGGCTACAAGTTCGATGCCGATGGCTGGTATGGCGTCTTTGCACCGGCCGGCACACCGATGGACATTGTTCGCCGCATGAACGCGGAGATCAACAAGTTGCTGGCCACCGACGACATGCGCCAGAAATTCATCGCGCAAAACATGCCGGCCCCGCCCATCAAGACGGCCGAACAGTTTGCCGCCACCGTGCGATCGGACATCGCCTTGTGGCAAGGTCTGGCCAAAGGCATCAACCTCAAAGCCGACTGAAGTCGTGCACCTGTCGCCTGGGTGAATCGGCCTGACTGGGCCGGCTCGCCCGGCGCTTTATGATGTGGCGAGCCTGCCGGCCGGTCGGTAAGTCGATGATCCGGCGGCCCCATCTTGCTGACCGTCTGATCTGCGCCTAAGGAGGGCTTGCCATGCAGTACGAAACCCTGGACATCCAGATTGCCGACAAGATCGCCGTTGTCACGCTCAACCGCCCCCCGGTCAATGCCCAGAACGCCAAGATGCGCACCGAGTTGACCGAGGCTTTCGATGTGCTGTCTGACCTGGAGGATGTGGCCGTCGTCGTGCTGACTGGTTCTGGCAAAGTGTTTTCGGCCGGCGCCGACATCCGTGAGCGCCCCAATCTGGGCGCCACGCCCGGGGCCTACGGCCGCCACAACCGCATCGTGCGCGAGAGCCACAACGCGCTGGTCGAGTGCAGCAAGCCCATCATCGCGGCCATCAACGGGCCAGCCATGGGTGCGGGGTTCGGCCTGATCATGGCTTGCGACATCTGGGTGGCCAGCACCGACGCTTTTGTCTCCATGCCCGAAATCAATGTGGGCCTGGCCGGGGGCGTGTCGTTTTTGCAAAAGTATTTCAGCCGGTCGCGGGCCCGCCGCATGTTCTACACCGGGATGAAAGTCGACGCACAGGAGTTGTATCGGCTGGGACTGGTCGAGGCCTGCCTGCCACCCGAACAGCTGATGCCTTATGCGATGGACATCGCCCGCGAAATCGCCGGCAAGAGCCCGATTGCGCTGCGCCTGGCCAAAGAGGCCGCACGCATGACCGAAGTCATGCCATTGCGCGAGGCCTACCGCTATGAACAAAGCAACACCGTCTTTCTTTCCAAGACAGAAGACGCCAGAGAAGCGCAATTGGCCTTCCTGGAGAAACGGGCACCGGTGTATAAGGGTCGCTGATCGCGGGCTGGCCGTCCGCGCACCTGGAGCCTGTTTTGCCAAGCCAAAGTCCCGCCATCTCGCCCATCAAGACCTTGGGCACCGCGTCCACGCCGCGCGGTGACGACCGGCAGGCGCAACTGCTGCGCATCGCCTGTCGGTTCTTCGCCCGCTACGGTTACAAGGGCACCTCACTCAGAGACATTGCACAAGAAGCCCAGATCACCAAAGCCGCGCTTTACTACCATTTCCCGAATAAAAACACCCTGTACGAACGCATCGTTCTGGAGGGCCTGCGGGTGCTGGTGGAGGAAGTCGCCGAGGCCACCAGCCGGGCCCCGACAGCCCTTGAGAAGGTACGCACCTTCATGCTGACCACGGCCCGGATCTATGTGCGCGATCCAGACCTGTGGACCGCCGGCTCAAATGCTTTCTGGGTGGACGAAGATTCTGTGCCGCGCAAATCGGCCATTGAGCTTCGCGATCGCTATGAAAAACTGCTGCGGGCCTGCATCGCCCAAGGCGTTGAATCCGGAGAGTTCAAGCCGGTGGACCCGGCCATCGCCGGCCGGGTGGTGCTGTCCATGGTCAACGGGCTGTCCCGGTGGTTCCGGCCGGGCGGAAATCTCACCATTGACCAGGTGGTCGAACAGTACATCGACCTGCTCCTGGGTGGCCTGGCGCAGGCGCCGGCAAGCCGCCAACGCAAACGCTGAGCAAGAAGCCGACCCGCAGGGCAAGTCGGGCCTACTGGGGTTAACCCGCCTGCCTACTTACCGATCGTTTAGTAAAGTAATTGAGCCATGACCCGAGACTGTGACCTTTCCAAACTGCGACCTTCCTGGAGCCAGCCTTGAGCAGCCACGTCACCGACACACAGACTTTGGAGCGCGACCCGGCTTTTTATGAGGCATTTCGAGCCGAGTTGCGAGCGTTCATGCAAGGCCATTGCCCGTCGGACCTGCGCGCCAAGGTCCGCAACGGCCACAAGATGGGTCGGGCCGAATACTCGCAATGGCAGCGAATCCTGTTTGACCAGGGCTGGGCGGCGCCGGGCTGGCCCCAAGCTTATGGCGGCACAGGCTGGGACCTGCAGCAGCGCTACATCTTCGAGGAAGTCAGCGCCGAGATGGACTGCCCGCCGCTGTACCACCACGGTCTGGGACACATCGGCCCGGTCATCATGCATTTCGGCACCCCGGAGCAAAAGGCGCGCTTTCTGCCGCGCATCGTCGACGGCAGCCAGTGGTGGTGCCAAGGCTACTCGGAGCCCGGCTCCGGTTCGGACCTGGCCTCGCTCAAGACCTCTGCCGTCTTGGCAGGCGACCACTATCTGGTCAACGGACAGAAGATCTGGACTTCCCACGCGCAAGAAGCGGACATCATGTACACCCTGGTTCGTACCTCCCAGGAGGCGCGCAAGCAGCAGGGCATCACCTTGCTGGCCATCGAGCTGAACACGCCTGGCATTGAAGTGCGGCCCATCCACACCATCGACCACTGGCATCATGTCAACGAGGTTTTCCTGCGTGACGTCAAGGTGCCGGTGGACAACCGCATCGGCGAGGAAGGAACGGGCTGGAAGTACGGCAAATTCCTGCTCGACCGCGAGCGCCTGTCGCCGGCGACCGTGCCTCGGCTGATCCGCCAGCTCGACGAAGTGGACCACTTGGTGCGCCAGCGCCTGCGTGAGCAGGGTCCCTCACCGAGCCTGATGCGTGCGCTCGAGCGACTGTTCCTGGCCAAGGCCTCGGCCCAAGGTGCGCGCGAGATGCTGCTGTCGGCCATCGGCGAAGAAATTCGCGGCACGCTGCAGTCGTCCAAGGCATCGGCGCTCAAGCTCCATAGCTCAGAGCTGGCACAGGCCATCTCATCGCTGGCCTTTGACCTCAGTGCGCCCGAGTTGGCCCGCCGCTTGCTGCCCGACGATGAGTCCGCCACGGTCTCCGATGCGCAAGACCGCGAGCGCCAACTGGTCCACACCTACCTGTTCTACCGATCACGTTCCATTGCAGGGGGCACCAGCGAGGTCCAGAAAAACGTGATCGCACGCGAATTGTTTGGAGCCTGAGCATGGCCTACACGCCCTCACCCTTGTTTGCCGGCGACTTGCACGACAGCGCCAGCCGCCTGGCGGCCGAGCTGGGACAAGGCCAGCGCGGTTTTCAGACCGCCCCCCCAGAGGCCCAGGGCTCCGACGGCTGGCGACAGATGCTGGCTTTGGGCTGGCAGGGCGTCTGGATCGCTGAGACCGATGGCGGCTTTGGCGGCGGGCTCACCGATCTGGCCGCCATTGTGGAGGCCTTGGCTGGACAGGCGCTGGGCGCGCCTTTGATCGAGCGCGCCGGCGTGGTGCCGGCCGTGCTGGGGCCCTTCGCCCATGAGGCGACGGTGCGTGAGCTGCTTGCGGATCACGCGGCCGGCCACGCCTCGATCTGTCCCGTGCTGTCCACCGCACTCGTCTTTGCATCGCCCTCGCCGCAAACCGACCGGCCCGAACGCGGCGCCGACGGCCGGCTGCGCGGGCGGCTACGAGCGCTTGATCTGACCGAGCCGGCCAGCCACCTGCTGTTCGCGGTCCATGCGGCCGATGGCAGCGCGGAGTTGATACTGACCGAGGCCGAACCCCTCATGCGAGGGGCTGTCCACTACAGCAGCAACGACGGGCGGCGCTGCGCCGATCTGAATCTGGACGGTGCATCGCTGCCCCAGACTCAGGTGGTGGCCCGTGGCGAGGCGGTGAATCAGGCCTTGTGCGCTGGACAAATGGCCGGCACCTTGCTCGGCTGCGTTCAGGCCGTGGGCACCGCCGCCAGCCTGGTCACACTGACCATCGATTACCTGAACACGCGCTCGCAGTTCGGCGTCGCCCTGTCGTCGTTCCAGGCCTTGCGACACCGCCTGGTCGAAATGTACGTGGCCTACGAAAACGCCTACGGCATGACGCGCCAATTGGTCACGGCCCACGGCGCCTCGCCACAGGCTCTGACCGACATCTTGGCCGCCAAACTCTACATGAACCAAGTGGCTCGCCAGCTCGGCGAATCGGCCATTCAATTGCATGGCGGCATGGGCATGAGCGCCGAAACCCTGGCCGCCCGGCTGGCCGTGCGAGCCATCACGGGTGCCTTTGACCACGGCGACAGTGCCCAATGCCTAGACTGGCTGACGGCGCAGACGCTGGCGCAGGCCCAGGCATGACAGCCGCACCAGCCCCCGCGCGCAGGCATGCGCTGAGCCCCCTGTTTACCCCGGCGTCGGTGGCGGTCATCGGCGCCTCGTCGGATGCAGACCGCATTGGCGGGCGAGTGCTGCGCTTTTTGATCGAGGCCGGCTTCAAGGGCCAGCTCTATCCGGTCAACAAGAGCGGCGCTGCGCAAATTCAGGGCCTGCAAGCCTTCGCCCGCATCACCGATGTGCCTGGCCAAGTGGACCAAGCCATCGTCCTGACACCGGTCGCTGGCGTGGAAACAGCGGTCGACGAGAGCATCGCCAAAGGCGTGCATTGCATCTTGATACTCACGGCCGGCTTCGCCGAAATCGGCCCTGAGGGCCGCGCCTTGCAGGAACGACTGCGCGACAAATGCCGTGCCGCGGGTGTGCGCTTGGTCGGGCCGAACTCGCTGGGTCTGCTGAGCCTCGAAAACCGCTACTTCGCCACATTTTCAACCGTGCTGTATGGGTTGCAGCCACGCGCAGGCCGGATCGCCCTGGCCACGCAAAGCGGCGCTTTTGGCTCTTGCGCCTACGGCATGGCCTCCTTGCGCGGAATGGGCTTTAGCCAGATCGTGGCCACCGGCAATGAGGCCGACGTGGACGTGGCCGAGTGCATCGACTATTTCGCCGAAGACGAGGGCACCGACGTCATCTGCGCCGCGCTCGAATCGTGCCGAGACGGTCAGCGCCTTCGCAGTGCACTGCTCAAGGCCGCGGCCGCCGGCAAGCCGGTGTTGATCATGAAGGTCGGTCGCACCGAGCTGGGGGCTGCCGCTGCCAGCACGCACACCGGCAGCCTGGCTGGCAACGATGCCGCCTTCGACGCGGTCTTTGCCGAATGCGGCGCGCTGCGCCCCAGCTCGATCGAGGCCATGCTGGACCTCGCATACTTTTGCGCAGTCACCGCCCGCCTGCCTGACAACCGGGATGTCGGCGTGATCACGGGGTCAGGCGGCATTGGCGTGTTGATGGCCGACCAGGCAGGAGAGTCTGGCCTGACCATGTCACCGCTGTCCCCGCAGGGCTGCCAGGCGTCCCTGGCCTTACTGCCCTTTGCGGTGGCGGCCAATCCGCTGGACATGACGGCGCAGGTCACCTCGGTGCCCGGCGGCCTGGGCCTGGCCATCGAGATCATGTTGCAGCACGGCAACTACGGCACCGTGATCGCGTACCTGGCCCACGCCGGACTGGCACCAGCGCGTTTTGCCCCCACACTGGATCAACTGCGCGACTTGCGGCTGCGCTACCCCCACAAGAATCTGGTCCTCGTGATGCTGTCAACGGCCGAGGTCGATGCGAAGTTGGCCGAAATGGGAATTCCTGTTTTTGGCGATCCGAGCCGGGCAGTGGCCGCCGTCGCCGGCGCGGTGCGCATCCGAGCCCTGCGCGAACAGCTCTACACCCTGCCGCAGGGAACGGGCACGGCTGCAAACAAGCTGGGCGATGTCTCTACCGAAGCCAAGGCCAAGCAGGCACTGGGGGAGGCGGGACTGCCCGTCTTGCGCGAGATCTTGTGCGACAGCGAGCAGGCCTCGGCTGAAGCGGCGCAGGCGCTGGGCTTTCCGCTGGTGGCCAAGATCGCCTCGCCCGACATCCTGCATAAAACCGAAGTTGGCGGCGTCTTGCTCCATCTGAACGACGAAGCGGCGGTGCGGGCGGCCTTCCACACGCTGATGCAAAGGGCCCGTCAGGCGCAGCCGCTGGCGCGTCTGGATGGGGTCTTGCTCGCGCCCATGGTGCGCGGCGGGGTCGAGACCCTGCTCGGCGTCCAGGTCGACCCGACCTTCGGCCCCATGGTGATGTTCGGAGCGGGCGGCACCGCGGTCGAACTGCACCGCGATGTGGCGCTGGCATCGGCCCCCCTGACGCCCGAACGTGCCCGCGATCTGATCGCCCGGGTGCGGTCGTCGGCCCTGCTGACCGGCTGGCGCGGCGCCCAGCCGCTCGACGTGCCAGCTTTGGTCTCAGCCTTGTGCGCACTGTCTGACTTTGCGATGGCGCATGCCCAAGACATCGACAGCATCGACATCAATCCTCTGGTGGTGATGGAGCAAGGGGTGGTTTGCCTCGACGCGGTCATCACCCGAAAGCCCTGAAGCGGGCCAGCACCATCTGCCAGGAGATCACATGAACGAAGCCACCACCGACCTGCCCGCAGCACCGCAAACCCTGCAAGACTTGCTCGACCGCGAGGCGATTCGCGACTGTCTGCACCGCTATTGCCGGGGCATCGACCGGGTCGACGAAGCCTGTCTGCGCTCGGTCTATTGGCCCGATGCCACCGACCGGCACGGCCCTTATCAGGGCACGGCCACCGGCTTCATTGAATGGGCGCTGGACAAGCTCAAGGACGCCCCGCGCGGCGTCCACATGCTTTCGAACATCCTGATCGATCTGCGCGGCGAAGTCGCTGGCGTCGAATCGTATTTCCATGCGCTGCAGGTCGACCGAGACGCCCAAGGCGGTCTGCGCGAGAACACCTTGGTGGGCCGCTATGTGGACCGCTTTGAAAAGCGCGGTGGTCAGTGGCGCATCGCCCAACGCACCGTGGTCTACGACTGGATTGGCCAGCAGGCCATGGCTGAAAAAAGCGACGAGCAGGCCTTTGGCGTGCGGCAGCCCAATGGCGCACGCCAACCGGCCGACCCGCTCTACGCCATGCTCAAAGGGCTGCCCGCGCGCTGAGTCTGCGCCCCTCAGGCGCTGGCTGGCAGCGAGCGAGCCAAATCCCGCACAAGCGCCAAGTAGCGATCCTTGTTCGGCCGGATGCGATCAATGGCGCCGCCCATGCCCAAGACCACCGCCTTGCCCTGGACTTTGACCGGCAACAAGGCTGCGACGGTCGCGCCGCCCACCAGTGGAATGTTCTCCGCATAGGCCACCGACTCCCGGCGCGCCTGTGCGACTCGCTCCTGCATGACGGCCAGGGACTGCCGATCCTGGGATTGCACCGTCGCAATGTTGGCACGACGCACCAGCTTTTCAACCTGCACATCGCTGTGCGTGGCCAGCATCAACCAACCCGTGGCCGATTGCGTCAAGGGCCGCTGACTGCCCTCAACGGTATGAAAGCGCAGCGGATGAACCGACTGGATGACGCGAATGTACTGCAGGTAGACATCGTTTTGGAGGGCGATCGAGACCGTCTCGCCGGTGGCCGCATGCAAGTCTTGCATCAACTCAAAAATCTCACCTCGCCCAAACAACTCGTGGCTGATCCAATCACCCAGCGAGGCCACCTGCAGCGTGGGGAAATAGGTCCGCGCCAGACGGTCGTAGCTGAGGTAACCGAGCCGACAAAGATTCTTCAGCAAGACCGTGGCGCTGGACGGCGGGTAGTCCAGGCGCTCGGCAATCAGCTTGAGCGAGGCGGGCTGGCGGTGCTCACGGAAAAACGCCAGCACCTCCAGGACCCGCACCGCCGACTTGACCGATGACACCGCCACCATGGCTGACTCACACGGCCGAATAACCGCCGTCCACCGAGAGCATGGTGCCGTTGACGTAGCTGGCCAGATCGCTGGCGAGAAAAACCACCGGTCCGGCGATTTCATGGGCCTGCCCCAATCGTCCGGCCGGGATGCGTCCCATGAAGCGCTCGAGGCGCTGCGGATTGGCTCGCGTGGCCTCGGTCATGGGCGTGACGATGACGCCCGGGGCCACGGCGTTGACGCGAATGCCGTCTTTGCTCAGATCGGCGGCCATGGACTGGGTCAGCAGCTTGACCGCCCCCTTGGAAGCCGAATAACCCACGGCATTGGCCTGCCCATGCAGTGCCGCGCCCGATGCGATATTGACGATGGCGCCTTGGGTGCGGCGCAGTGCCGGCAAAAAGGCGTGAATGACATTGAACACGCCAAACAGGTTCACGTCGAAGACTTTGTGCAGGCTCTCGTGGGCACTTGGGCTGTCCAGTCCCTCACGGATGAGCACGCCGGCGTTGTTAACCAGCAGATCGACTTGGCCCACTTCGGCGCCCACCTGCTCGGCCAGAGCGGCGCAAGCGCTGGCATCGGTGACGTCCAGCCCATAGGCCCAGGCCTGGCCGCCCTCAGCACGCACTGCCGCCACGGTTTCTTCGCAGGACAGGCTGGGATGGTCGGTGACCACCACCCGGGCCCCGGCTTGCGCGCAGGCCACCGAAATGGCGCGGCCAATGCCACGGCTGGCACCGGTAACGAAGGCCAGTCGGCCTGCAAGTAATCCTGGGATCATGTGCCCTCCTGTGGCGACGGCGCGCGGCGCGACCAAGGCAGCAGATGCTGCCACTGACCGACCAGACCTTTGCGAAAGAGCATCACCACCACCACAAACACCGCGCCCTGAATGATCAGCACCCATTCGGCAAAGCCCGCGAGGTAGTGTTCCATCGACCCCATGACAATGGCGCCAACCACCGGGCCCAGCATGGTGTTGAGGCCGCCAACGATGCAGATCAGCAGCGCCTCGCCCGAGGTGCCCCAGCCCACGTCGGTGAGGGTGGCCAGCGAAAAGGCCAGCACCTTGAGCGATCCGGCCAGCCCGGCCAGCGCGGCCGACAGCACAAAGGCCAGCAGCTTGTATCGGTTGACCGGATAGCCCAGGGACTTGGCCCGAGGCTCGTTGTCTCGAATGGCGCGCAGCACCTGACCGAAGGGCGAATTGACGGACCGGTAGATCAACCAGAAGCCGAAAGCCACTGCGGCCAGGCACACATAGTAGAAAACCAGGGTGTCGTCGGTCTTGAGCAGGCCGAACATGGTCGGCCGCGGCACGCTTTGCAGGCCATCCTCGCCGCCGGTGAACGGCAGCCGCTGACTCATGAAATACACCACCTGGGCAAAGGCCAGGGTGATCATTGAAAAGTAGATGCCCTGACGACGGATGGCCAGGAAACCGACCATCACGCTCAAACACACCGCCACGACCACGCCGGCCAGGATGGCGAAGGTGCCGTCCCAGCCCCAATGCTTGGCCACATGGCCGGTCACATAGGCGGCCGAGCCGTAGAACATGGCATGACCAAAAGACAGCAGGCCGGCATAGGCGATCAGGTAGTTGACCGAAGCGGCCAGCAGCGCCAGACACAGCAGTTTGATCAGGAACATCGGGTAGACCACCCAAGGTGCGGCGCACAGCAGGGCGATACCGGCCAGCAGCCACCAGCGGGCCACCGAAGGCGGCTGCGGGGGGGCGGGAATCGCGGAGACGGGGGTGCTGCTCATGTTCAACCTCATTCAGCGCGGCCGAAAAGCCCGTGGGGCCGGACCGCCAGCGTGATGATCATCACGAGAAAGATGACGACACCGGCAAAGTCGGGGGCAAAGACCTTGGTCAGCCCCTCGATCAGGCCCAGGCCGAAACCGGTGACGATCGAGCCCAGGATAGAGCCCATGCCGCCGATCACCACCACGGCAAAGACCACGATGATCAGGTTGGCACCCATGTGTGGGCTGACCTGGTAAATGGGCGCGGCCATCACGCCGCTGAAGCCCGCCAGCGCCACGCCAAAGCCGTAGGTCAGCATCAGCATGCGCGGCACGTTGATGCCGAAGGTGCGCACCAGGTTCGGGTTCTCGTTGGCCGCGCGCAGGTAGGAGCCCAGCTTGGTGCGCTCGATGAAGAACCAGGTACCCAGGCAGACCACCACGGCCACGCCAATGACCCAGATGCGATACCAGGGGATGAAGGTGATGCCGATGTCCAAGCCCCCGGTCATCGGGTTCTTGTAGGGCGCTCCACTGATGCCGAACTTCAGGCGGAAGGCCCCCTCGAGCAGCAGTGCGACACCGAAGGTCAGCAGCAGCGCATACACATGGTCGAGCTTGTAGAGGTGCCGCAGGAAGACCCGCTCCATCAGCAGCCCGACCCCGCCCATGACCAGGGGGGCGATCAGCAGCGCCCACCAGTAGCTCAGCCCCAGGTACTCGGTGACGGCAAAAGCGACAAAAGCACCCATCATGTACTGCGCGCCATGGGCGAAGTTGACCACATGCAACATGCCAAAGATGATGGCCAGCCCCAGGCTCATGAGCGCATAGAACGCGCCGTTGATCAGGCCGATCACGACCTGGCCAATCAGGGCCGCGGCCGGAACGCCAAAGATGCTGTCCATTCAGTGCTCCCGTCCAATCCTCAGTTGCATGCGCATGGCTGCCCTCACAGTCCCAGCAGTTTCTCGATCTCATCGCGCCGCCCGGCGATGTCCTCGCGGCGAAATTGCTCGACCACAGTACCTTCCTCGATCACGTAGAAGCGATCGGCCAAGGCCGAGGCAAAGCGGAAGTTCTGCTCCACCATCAGCACGGTGAAGCCACGCTGGCGCAGCGTGCGAATCACTTCACCGATCTTTTGCACGATCACCGGCGCCAGGCCCTCGGTGCACTCGTCGAGCAACAGCAGTTTGGCACCGGTGCGCAGAATTCGGGCAATGGCCAACATCTGCTGCTCGCCGCCCGAGAGCTTGCTGCCTTGGCTTTTGCGTCGTGCCTCCAGGTTAGGGAACAACTGGTAGATCTCAGCCACGTTCAGCCCCCCCTCCTTGAGGATGGGCGGCAGCATCAGGTTTTCCTCGGCCGACAGACTGGCGAAAATGCCTCGCTCCTCAGGGCACCAGGCCACGCCCAGGTGGGCAATGGCCTCCGGCGGCAAACCCTCGGTGGGACGCCCCCCCACCTCAATGCGGCCGGAGCGGCGCTCGAGCAGGCCGACCACCGCGCGCAGCGTGGTCGTCTTGCCGGCGCCGTTGCGCCCAAGCAGGCAGACGATCTCGCCCTCATGGACCTCCAGGTTGATGCCGTGCAAGGCCTGGGTTTCGCCGTAATAGCCCTGCAGGTCGGTGACCTTGAGCATGGGCTGGATTCGGTGCTCAGTCATGGGCGCCCCCCACATAGGCTTCGATGACACGGGGATCCTGCGACACCTGGGCATAGCTGCCTTCGGCCAACACCTCGCCCGACTGCAGCACGGTCACCTGATTGCACAGCTTGGCAATGACCTTCATGTTGTGCTCGACCATCAGCACGGTGCGACCCTGAGCAAACTGGGCGATCAGGTCCATGACCGGGCCAATGTCCTCATGGCCCAAGCCGGCCATGGGCTCATCGAGCAGGATCAACTCGGGCTCCATGGCAATGGTGGTGACCAGTTCGAGGGCGCGCTTGCGGCCATAGGACAGGTCGGCGGCCGGGGCATGCAGCCAGCGCTCCAGCCCCACGCTGCGGATCAAGCCGTAGGCACGCTCGCCGAGCTCGTCAAGCACGAAATCCTTGCGCCAAAAGGCGAAGTTGCCACCCCGCTTGCGCTGCAGGGCCACGCGCACGTTCTCCAGCACGCTCATCTGGCCGAACACGGCCGAGATCTGGAAGGAGCGCACCATGCCCAGACCAGCCACCGTGGCCGGGTCGCTGTCTTCGATGCGCTTGCCGTTGTAAGTGATGGTGCCGGTCGTGGGCTTGAGAAAAGTCGTCAGCAGGTTAAAGCAGGTGGTCTTGCCGGCGCCGTTGGGCCCGATCAGGGCATGGATGCTGTGCCGGCGCACCCGCAGGTCTACCTCCTTGACGGCATAAAAGCCGCGGAACTGCTTGCTCAGGCCCTGGGCCTCGAGGATGTAGTCGTTGCTCATGGGTCCGTGCGCCTCAAAGGTGGGCGTAGGTGGCGCCACCGTCAACCTTGATGTACTCGCCAGTGACGAACCCGCTGGCATCGCTGGCCAGAAAGCCCGCAACACGGGCCACATCTTCCGGCGCGCCGACCCGCTGCATGGGTGTGCGGGCCAGCCGCTTTTGCACCATCTCCGGCGTGACATTGACCATCACCCCCTCGGTGGTGGTAAAGCCGGGACAGATGGCATTGACCCGGATGCCACGCGCACCCAGATCGACCGCGCCGGCACGGGTCAGTCCCAGCACTCCGGCCTTGACCCCTGCGTAGGTCAGCCCACGCGGCAGGCCCAGAAAGGCGGCTGCTGAAGCGATGTGGATGACACTGCCGCCTTGTTCCATGTGCGCCTCAGCGGCTTGCAAGCCCCAGATCACCGACTCAAAGCCGGTGCCCACCATGCGCCGCACCATCTCGGGCGTGATTTCAGCGATCGGGCCATAGCGGACCCACATGGCATTGCTGACCATGACATCGAATCGGCCGTAGGCGGCTTTCAGGGCCGCCGCCGCGTCCATGATGACCTCGCGCTCAGCCACGTTGCCGGCAAAAGCCATCGCCGTATGGCCCTGCGCCTGCAGCGCCAGAACCGCCTCTTGGGCCAGTTCCTGTTTCAGGTCCAGTACGCCCACCGTGGCACCGAGTTGGGCCAGATGGTCCACGATGGCACGACCGATGCCGCGAGCCCCACCGGTGACCAGCGCCACGCGGCCCTCCAGCGCTCTGGCTGTTGCTTGCATCCCCGATGGGTTCATGTGTGTGCCTCTTTCGTCATTGACTCACTTGTGCTTCGTGCGCCAGCAGCCGGCCTGCCCGAGTCGGCAAAGCGTGCTTCAGGCAGCCCGCGCACGCCGGTGCCATGGACGGCCAGCAGGCGACCGGCGCGCGGGTCATCGGTCTTGATGGTGTTGCCGGTGTCACTGAGGCTAGTGACGTATAGGGTATCCAGCTCGGCACCGCCAAAGCAAGCACAGCTCGGATGCGGCGTGGGCACATCCAGCAAGCGTTCGAGCGAGCCATCTGGCCGAAAACGCGCCAGCTGTCCCTTCATCACCAGAGCCACCCACAGGTGGGCCTCGGCGTCAACGGCCGCACCATCCGGGCCCGAACCCAAGGCCGTGGTATCGGCAAATACCGCCATACCCGAAGCCTGGCCGGTGGCCGGGTCATAGGCATAGCGACGAATCTGGTGCGACAGGCTGTCAGCAAAGTACATGGTCTGACCGTCGGGGCTGAAGGCCAGCGTGTTGGAGACTCGAAAACCCGTATCCACCGTGCGTACCTGACCACCAGGCAACACCTGGTAGAGGGCGCCCACCGGTGTGGCTGGCGCCAGCTTGAGCGAGCCCACCAGAAAGCGGCCGGCGCGGTCGGTGCGGCCGTCATTGAGCCGCATGCGATCTTCCGGATGGGCCACATGCGCCAGCGGTTCGAAAACCCCGCTGTCGATGTCCAGAAAGCCAATGTCATGCTCCAGCGCCACCAGCAGACGGCCGCTGTCGCACAGGGCCAGCGAACCGATTTCCTGCGTCAAGGTCCACTGCCGGCGCTCGCCAGTGGCGGGCACCAGGCTGTGGACCTGGCAGCGCTTGGAATCAATCCAGAAGAGGGTTTGGCGCCGATCGTCCCACAGAGGGCACTCACCCAGTCGGTCACGCTGCTCGCCGATGAAATCGATGCTCAACATGAACCGTGATGTGCCCGTGCTGGCGGCGCCAGCGGCTTACTTCTTGATGAAGTCGCAGCCGCCATCGGCCAGCGGGCGAAACACCTGCTCGCCCGGCAACTCACCTTTGACGGTGTAGAAGTCGTAGCGCCCCTTGGACTCCGAAGGCTGCTTGACCTGCACCACGTACACCGGACGGATGGCCTGTCCGTCTTCGCGGATGCGCACGTTCTTCATGGAGAAGTCGTTGATCGGCGTGGCCTTCATCCGCGCCATGACAGCGCCGCCCTCGTCGGTGCCAGCGGCCTGGACGGCCTTGAGGTAGTGGGTTGCGGCCGTGTAGGCGCTGGCCATGATGTAGGTCGGTGCCACGCCGTTGTTGCGGTCCATGAAGCGCTTGGCCCAGGCGCGGGTCTCGGGCGTGTGGTCCCAGTACATCGGGTCGGTGAACTGCAGCCCCTGGGCCACGTCCAGACCCATGGCGTTGACCGCATTGATGGTCATGCCGAAGACGGTGACCGCCTGCCCGCCTCGGGTGATGCGGTATTCGACGGCCTGGCGCAGCGCGTTGGTCTGGTCAGCGCCGGCGTTGACGATCACGATGGCCTGCGCCTTGGAGGCCTGGGCCTGCAGCAGATAGGAAGAGTAGTCGGTCGCGCCCAGGGGGTGCTTGACGTTACCCACCACGGTACCACCGCTTTGCTCGATGAAGCGCCGGCCTGCCGCCAGCGAGGTATCGCCAAAAGCGCCCTCGACGGTGATGAAGAAGAAAGTCTTGACGCCCTGACCGATCAGGCCACGCACACCCGCGTTGGGCATGGAGTAGGTGTCAACGCCAAACTGGACGTTCATGGGCGAGCAGGCCTTGCCGGTCAGGTCGGTCGAGACGGTACCAGCCAGCAGATAGGGCTTCTTGGCCGCCTTCATCAGGTTGCTCACTGAGAGGGCAATGGCTGAGGCTGATCCGCCAATGATGGCATCGACTTTTTGTTGCTCAAGCCACTGGCGGGCGATATTGGTTCCCACATCGGGCTTGTTCTGGTCGTCGGCAACCAGCACCTCGATGGGCTTGCCCAGAACCCGGCCACCGAAGTCTTCGATGGCCATGCGCACGGCCAGCGTCGAGCCAGGGCCGCCATTGCCCGCATACGGGCCGGTCATGTCGGCCATCACGCCGAGACGGACGGCGTCGTCGGACACCTGGGCCAGCGCCCCGGTGGCAGCCATCAAGCCGGTGACGGCAGCAGCGATGAAGGTTTTGCGAGTGAGATGGGCCATGTCAGTGTCTCCTTTGGTCGGTCGGGTAGCGGTGAAGAGGGGCAGCAGAAGGCGGGTGAATGAAGACTGTGCCTAGACCGGATTCGTTGGTTTTGCTTGTGCAGGAAGGCACCAATTTCAAAACCCACCTGCCGGTCGGTAAGTAGATGCTAGCACTCGACCGAAAGCCATTCAACGGCTGTTTGCGAGATTTGATCTAGGGTTTTCCTTGGGAAATGTGCACTCGTTCAATGGGGCAGGAAAGCCATGGTTTTGCGGTATCCGTCCTGGCTTGCCGCAGCGCAATGCTCCCGGTACTTGAGAAAGCCCCCGGTAAAAAGCGTCAAGCCCTGGGGCTTGTCCTTCACATTGGTCCCCAGGTACCAGGTCTTGGCTTTGCGCAGCAAGCTGCGCTGGGCCAAGTTGCCCACCAGGGTCATCCACGCCTGCTCGGCCTCAGGCTTGACTTCAACCACAGCCTGACCATTGTTCTTCATGTGAACCATCAGGTCTGCGATCCAGTCCACATCGTTCTCGCTGATGCGAATGATGTTGGCCAGCGCCGCTGGCCCAGTGGGGCCTGTGGTCATGAACAAGTTGGGAAAGCCCGCCATCATCAATCCGAGGTAGGTGCTGGCGCCGTCCTTCCACTTCTGGTTGACCGTTTGTCCGTCCCGGCCCACCACATCAAAGGCCGTCAGCGCGCCCGTCAGTCCGTCGTAGCCGGTGGCCAGGATCAGCATGTCCAACTCGTACTCGCCCTGCTCGGTGCGCACGCCCGATTCGGTGATCTCCACGATCGGTTGCTCATACAGATCCACCAGATGCACATTGGGCTGGTTGTAGGTCTCGTAATAACTGGTGTCCAGGCAGGGCCGTCGAGCGAAGATGGGGTATCCACGCGGCTTGAGTTTTTCGGCGGTCACCGGGTCTTTAACCACTTCGCTGATCTTGCCGCGCACGAATTCGGCCACCTGTTCGTTGGCTTCCTCGTTGACCAGCAAATCAGAAAACGTTCCCAGCATGGCCAGTCCGCCGTTCTTCCAGGCGTCTTCGAGCAGGGTCAAACGCTGGGCCGGCGTACAGGTAAAAAACCCACGGGTGGACTGCGGCCGGGTACCCCCGACGGCGCTGTTGCGCGCCGCCTCCCGGATGCCGGGGTAATGACGCTTGACCTCGGCCACATAGTCGGGTTCGAGCTTGACATTGCGCATGGGCATGGTGAAGCTGGGCGTGCGCTGAAACACGAACAACTCGCCCGCCGTCTTGCCCACCTCCTGCACGACCTGGATGCCGGTCGAGCCGGTGCCGATCACGCCGACACGCTGCCCCTCGAAACGGACCTCATGATGGGGCCAGCGGGCGGCTCGGTACATCGCTCCTTTAAAGCGTGAGAGGCCGGAAATTTCTGGCTCTTTGGGCACTGACAAGGGTCCGGTGGCCATGATGCAAAACGGCGCCTCCCAGACCTGGCCTTGGTCGGTGGTCAGCACCCACAGCCTGCGACTGTCATCCCACTGCGCGCGCTCGATGCGGCAGTTGAATTGGTAGTGCTTGTTCAGGCTGAGCCGCTCGGCCACGAAATCGATGTAGCGCAGCAACTCGGGCTGGGCCGCAAACTGCTCAGACCAAGTCCACTCCTGCTCAATTTCTCGCGAAAACGAAAAGCTGTAGTCAATCGAGGGCAGGTCGACGCGTGCGCCTGGATAACGGTTCCAGTACCACACCCCACCCAAGCCACCACCGGCCTCAAAGGACTGAATCTGAAGACCCATCTCCCGAAACTTGTAGGTGGCGTACATGCCGCCGAAACCACCGCCCACAATGAGTACGTCAACGCGTCGCGCATTTTTTGTCGCCATCGCACATCTCCTCCTGATCTCCCATCATGCCGAGCGACTCTTGAGCGATCAAGAGAATATGCCCATGTGCAATTCAAATTCACATCCATAAAAATCGCGATTGGGGCGCTGCACGGCTACCTGAGGCAATTGCGCGAGCCGTCATGGCCGGGGCCAAAGTCACTGAGCCGCGGCCATCGCCTCGACGCTGCGCTCGAGCGCGGTCAGCAAATTGACCGCCACCGCCGCCGGCGGCCGAATGAACTGTCGCTTGTCGGCATCGTAAAAAGACGCCTGCAGATGCTCCTCACCCTCGAACATGGGGCCGGGCAAGCCGGCTTGCTGCAAGATGATGCTGGCAAACAGGCGGACCGAACGGCCATTGGCGTCTGGGAAGGGATGAATACTGATCAGCCGCCGCCCCACCTCGGCAGCCAAAACCGGCGGCGGCAGTTCGGTTTGCGCACGAGCCAACCACTGCTCGAAATCGGCCATCAGTGAAGGCACCAGGGCGGGCATGGGATAAGCCAAGCCGTTGCCTTCACGCTCGACGCGGGTGCGCCATTGCCCAGGTTCACCGCCGTTGGCGGGCAGACCCTGCGTCAGCAAACGGTTGAGCTCGCGCAAGTCCGCTATCCCAGGCAGGCCCTGAGCCCGTGCCAGTTCTCGGGCATGAGCGCCCGCCGCCGCCCAATTGGCCTGCGCCTGTGCCTGACCGGCGGCAGTTTCCCCGCCGCCGCTGAGCCCCTGAAGCGTACTGGAGGTTTTGATCTGGGCAGCGGCCACCCGCTCTTGAACCAAGGCCAAAGTCTGCGCACCGCCCTGAGCCAGTGCCCGCGCCTGCACCCCTTCATGCTTGGCCTGGAGGGCCGCCGAACGGGCCGTGAGTGCTTGCAACTCATGCGGCGAAAAGCCGGTCTCCACCACGATCCGGGCATTGGCGTCGTCAGCCCGGGTGAAAGCGAGCCGACTGTGGACCCGCTGCAAATTCAGCTCAGCCAACCGGTGCGACAGCGTCCCCTCCATCTCTTGGGCCATCGGTGCAAACTCATCAGCCGGCTCCTGCCTCGCCAAAATTTCAGCCAACAGGTCGCGAGAAAAAGCCTGGAGCTGCGGTGTTGCCGGCGCCATGGCCTGCCGAAGTGCGGTCAGACGGTCGATGACCTCCAGGTCGGACGCGTCGGCCCGCCAGCCCATCGCTTGGATGGCCTGGCCGATCGCCAGCATTTCGCGGTCCAGGCTGGCAAGCAGCCAGGCGCGGTCGGCTGGCTCCAGCGCGCCTTCGGGCAGCGCCACAAGCGCAGCACGGTGATCGCTCAAGCGACTGACCAGATCGACCGCCTCGCAAGGCGATTGGGCAAGCAGACCCCGGGCATCAACGTCAAGGGCCGCCATCGCGCCGCTGACCACCGGGTAAGCCAGGGGGTCGACCGCCCGGGCCTGAACGCCCGACGCCGCCTCGCCCTGCAGTCGCAGGTGCAATTGCATCAAGGGCACGCTCGGACGCAGCTGGCCGAGTGGGTCGAACACACCGGCCAAGGAGGCGAGCAAAACCTTCGGGTCGATCAGGGGCTCGCTCTGGCCCTCGGTCGGCGCGCAGAGCTGTTCGCCGACTCGGCTCAACGCGCGGTCCAGGCGTGCGCACAAGACCGCCCGTGCCAGACGATCGGCCGGATCACTGGCGGGGGCCGCTTGCAGGCGGCCACGCTCGCTGGCAAGTGCATCGAACAAGGCCAGTGCATCGGGCGCCGAGCCGCCCGACAGGGTATCCTCAACCCGAGTCAGCAGGGACAAGGACGACTCGGTCTTCAGTGACTCTGCGGTCTGCTCGCTGAGCCACCGCTCGATGGGCATGTCAGGCAGCGCGTAGCCTTGCTGCGCCAGCGCCTCGGCCGCCGCCGATTCGCGCATGGCCTCGGGACGGAATTGGGCGCTGCGTTCGCTCAAGACCGTCAATGCGGCGTCCACCGATCGGGTCCCGCAGCGCGCTGCCGCCGCCTCGACCCACTGCGCCATCGTCGCGTCAAGCCGCTGCGCCCCCAGGCTGAGCGCGTCGGCTTCCTCGCAATTGAGCAGGTCCTGACAATGCTCGAGCCCGGCACGCACCTCGGTCATGTCCGGTGTGGTCAGACCGTCGTACACACGCTCCCAGCCGGTTTGATCGAGCCCAGCGAGTTCACTGGCACAGCTGATCACGGCGGCGGTCAAATTCTGGACCTCGTCGCCACCAATGGCGCCCGGGGGAGACAGACTGGCCAGCCGATCGACCGATCGCTCAAAACTGATGCGAAATTCGTCCAGCGCCTCCAGCCGGGTTCGACTTGAATTGCCGCCGACCAGTTCGCTGAGCAGCCGCCCCGTCGCGGGCAGCGCCCTGAGCAAATAGCCCGGGAAATCGACTTGCGGCAAATCATGTGTGAGCACGGTCGTGGCGAGAGCAGCCTTGCCAGCTTCAGACAATTCCGGATGTTGCGCCACCGCGGCCAACTGGCTCTGCTTGATGCTCAGCAGTCGTCCCACCGCGACCTCGGTGATGGCCTGCGCCTCAAACAGTGCCTGAGGCGTAGCGGCCAACGGCCCCATGGCCTTGATCTTCGAGGTGATCTCCTTGCGCGCTGCACTCATGGCAAGCTCGCTGAGCGAATGCTCAAATCCGATGGCTCGCGCCATGCGTGCAAAGGTTTGCTCAAAACCCCGGCCTTGCGCAAAATAAGGCAGGTTGATCTGCCCCTGGCCATGGGCCTGCGTTAAGGAGAGCTCTCGCTCGGTCATGGATGCCTCAATCAAGCGGGCCACCCGATCCCGGCTCAGGGCGTGGTTGCCACGCTCACCGAGATACCGCTCCAACTCCTGGGTGGGCAGGCCAGCCCGATCAAACAGCGCCTTCAGAGCGGCACCGGTGACCTCTCCCTTGGCGCTGCGCCCCAACAAGACATTCCATCGCGGCGAAAAGCGCAGCGCGCCCGACCCGCCGCTGCCCTCCAGGCGCAGATAGCCGCGTTGATTCAAGCCCTGCGTGCGTAACTGACCCAACAAGCCAAGGGCCTGCTGCTGATCGACATGTGTGTTGACCTGGCCTCGCACATGATCGGCCCGGTCGGCCCGGTTGGCCTGTCGGGAGCCGCCGGCCAGGCCCACGGCGGAGGGGATATTCAAGGTCATGGGGGTGGTCAAGCCGAGAAAGCAAAGCTCACTGGGAAAGGGCTGCGCCGCTGCAGATCGTCCCTAGGCACGCTGCATGACCAGGCGCGGATCCAGGGCCGCCGCCTCGGGGCCCTGTCCGTTGGGTTGGCGTTCTCGCTGATACCGGTCGATCAGTTGCTGCAAACCCTGGGCGCGCTCGAGCGCGTCTCCCAGATCGCCTTCGAGCTGCAGCGCCGTGGCGCCCTCAAGAGCGAGGCTGCGCTGGATACGCACCTGCAGCTCGGTATCGATGAGCAGCGTCCAGCCGGTCGACAAGGCCGCCGCCTCGTTGAGCTGATGCAGCATCAACAGCAAGCCTGCGTCCTGCAGGCCCGATGGGCTGATCGTGCAGACATCTGCCTCCAGCAGGTAGCGCGTGGGGTCCGCCGGATGCGGCAGGCAACGCAGCACGTGCTCATCGGTCTCAAACTCGAAACCCGACGAGGCCATACCGGCAGGCCGAGGATGGCCCACCCGTTCAGCCAGGGCCTGCACCAATTCGGAAAACGCATCCACAGAAACGGTCAAGGGCTGCCTCCAGTGTTCGTCAAGGAACAGGGCCGCACGGTCAAAGGCACGACCCCAAGCTCCGATAGATTAGCCGATGTTGATTTCGCCAAGGAGGGAGGCGGGCAGTCGTCGCTCCTCGTCGGCCAGCGGACCCCGCTTGGACAAGTGCCATCGGTGTTGCATCGGCCACAGCCCGTAGTCGCTGTCGGGCGCCAGCGCATGCTGCGCATGCAAGGGCCAGTTGGGATTGAACAAGGCCTCCCGGCCGATGGCAACGAGGTCTGCGCAGCCCTCACGCAAGTGGCTCTGCGCCACCTCCGGACGAATGACAAACCCAACGCCCATGATGGCGACGCCAGTGTGGGCGCGCAACTCGCGCGCATCGCTGGCGCGAAACGCCAGGCCACGCGGGATGCGCGGCCCCTCGGTCGGGTGCGCATCGATGCCGCCGCCTGAGGAGCAATCCACGATATCGACACCGACCTCTCGCAGCCGCTTGATGAAGCCGACCATTTCATCGAGCGGCAGCGTCCCATCGTCCAAATCGGTCATGGACAAGCGCCAGGCCAGTGGCAGGTGCGCCGGCCACTGGCTGCGCACCGCCTTCGCGACCTCCAGCGCCAGACGTTGCCGGTGATGGGTGGATCCGCCCCAAGCGTCCTGGCGGTGATTGCTGCGGGGCGAAAGGAACTGATGAATCAGGTAGCCGTGCGCACCGTGGATTTCCAGCATCTGAAAGCCTGCCAGGGCAGCACGACCAGCGGCCAGCCCCCAGCAGGACACGAGTTCAAAGATCTCGGTCTCGGTCAAGGCATGGGGCGTCTGCCAGCCCGGGCCACCGGGGATCGCACTGGGCGCGACGGGCTGCCAGGGCACCTGGCCCTGATCGGCATCGTCCTGCGTCAAAGGCCCCATCCCCTGCCACGCGGTCCTGTGCGCTGCCTTGCGACCCGTATGGCCCAATTGGATGGCGGCCACAGCGCCATTTCTAGTTAGCGCCTGGGCAATGCGTGCGAGCGGCTCGATGTGTGCGTCAGACCAGAGGCCGACGTCGCCGTAAGTGTTGCGCCCGCGCGCCTCGACGGCTGACGACTCCACGAACACCACGCCGGCCCCACCCAGAGCAAATCGCCCCAAGTGAAGCAGGTGCCAGTCGTTGGCCAGGCCATCGGCCTGCGCGCTGTACTGCTGCATGGGGGCAATCACGATCCGATTGCGCGCCTGAATGCCGCGCAATTGAATGGGCTCGAACAAATGAGAACTGTCTCGGGTGAGCTCTGCGGGATTGGTCATGATCGAGTGGCTTGAGCGATCGGTGAGCGCGAACGATTGAGCGCGACAGGGCGCAGCCGCGCCGATCGGACATGAACTGACCGATTGGCCCGTGATCTTGATGGCATATCGGGCGACAGCTCAGCAGTGCAAACCCTTAAAGCCATGGGTGCTGTGCCGGGCACTGTGCTGTCTGATCCCCAAAAAGTTTCGCACTGGCCGCACGCAAAATCGCGCGCTGCGCAGGACCAATTGGAGCGCACCAATGAAAACGCCCAACCGAGAACGGTCAGGCGTTGGGTATTGGTGGCCTGGGGCGGAATCGAACCACCGACACAAGGATTTTCAGTCCGCTGTCTCCCGCAATTTCTCGATCAAGCTGAAGGCTCAGCGAACCCGCGCAGCCATGGGTCCAAGTGAGCCATGTCAAACGTACCTGACTCGAGCATCTGGATCATTTCGGCATGAATCTGCATAGGCGCACGGTGCAACCGCCAGCCGTTGATGCGCAGAAACACATCGGCAGCGGCAAAGGCAATTCGCTTGTTCCCATCCAGGAATGGGTGGTTGATGGCCAAGCTTTCCAGCAACGCGGCTGCCCGCGCCAAGATGTCATCGTAGTAGCCTGTCTGCGGTCGAAACAGCGCTGCCTCCAACGCACCAGGATCACGCACCCCCAACGCGCCCCCGTACCGCCGCATAAGCACCGTGTGCATGCCGAGCACATCGGCGACGGTCAGGTAATCGAGCCCCACGGTTTACTTTGCCAGCTCGCGGTAGAGATGGTCGAATTCATCGACGCTGGACGCGAAAGCCGCCATCACATGATGGCGCGGGCGCTCCTTTTGCTGGCGATTGATGTAGTCACGCAAAGCATCATCAAGCACTGCCTGAAACTGACGCCCTTGACTTTCAGCAATTCGACGCAGAGCCAGCAGCACATCAGGTGCCGCTTGGGAGGAAAACTTTTCGCGCACGGGAGTGGTCACCCTCATCTCCTTCATGATGCATCTTGAAGGATCATGATATAGCAAGATGACGTCTTGGAAACAAAACGTGCGACAACCGGACAACAGAAAGGCGTAGCACATTTCCACGTGCTACGCCTTGTGTTGTGGTGGCCCGGGGCGGAATCGAACCAGTGTCTAGGAACTCTCATCCTTGCGGAAAATGCTCGATGTGAACTTCACCTTGCCTCCCGAAATAACTCACATGTCTTCCAGTTATCCAAACGATGTATCCGATACAGCCGGCAGTCATTGTTAACTTAAGAAACCAGGATATCTCACCGCATCACTTTGAGCGCCGTGAATGGCTGAAACAACGCCATCTTTATTAAATGAGTCTGGAATTTCAATTAGGGGCATCGCCATGGGAATACTAAGGGCGCTATTGTTTGACAAATAGTATGCGGTTGATTGATTGCGATAGTCAGCGAAGTAAGACTCAACGCCAACCTCAACCAAGCGGCCCAATGCCTCTGGGAAGGTTAGAAGACCGGCATGAGATTGATGGGCGCATTTTTCAATAACTTC
>JAXITB010000002.1:0-29796 GCA_034680305.1 Polaromonas sp.
CTCACCGACGACCTGTGCGCCACGGTCGACCAACTGCAACTGGCCGGCATTCCACTCATGACTGCGCCCAATGCGGTGTACTACGAGATGCTGCAGGAGCGTTTGCCCGGGCATGGCCAGGATGTCCCAGCCTTGCAGGCGCGTGGCATATTGATGGACGGCTCGACGCAGGGCGGCCAGCGCCTGTTGCTACAGATTTTTTCCGAGACGGTTTTGGGTCCAGTGTTTTTCGAGTTCATCCAGCGCAAGGGCGATGAGGGCTTTGGCGAGGGCAACTTCAAGGCGCTTTTTGAATCGCTGGAGCGCGACCAACTGCGCCGTGGCGTGCTGCAAGCCCAGGAGGCGCTCGCATGATGGGCGAGACACACGACCCGGGGCTGCGCAGTTGGGTGGCTTCGGCGCAAGCGCCAGAGGGCGACTTCCCGATTCAAAACCTGCCCTTTGGCCGCTTTCGTGTCGTGCCCGATGAGCCTTGGCGCATCGGCGTGGCCATCGGCGATCAGGTGCTGGACCTCAAGGCCGCCGGCCTGCTCGACCACGCCGACATGGCCCGCTTGCTGGCCCTGCCAGCGGCCCAGCGATCGGCCCTGAGGCTGGCGCTCTCGCGGGGCTTGCGCGAAGGCAGCAGCGAGCAAGCGAACTGGGCGTCTTGCCTGCATGGGCAATTGCGCGTCGAGCTGGGGCTGCCCTGCGAGGTGGGCGACTACACCGACTTTTACATCGGCATACACCACGCCATGGCCGTCGGCCGGCTGCTTCGGCCCGACAACCCACTGCTGCACAATTACAAGTGGGTGCCGATCGGCTATCACGGTCGCTCCTCTACCCTGATTCCCAGTGGCGCCTCATTCGTTCGCCCGAGTGGTCAGGTCAAGATCGGCGAAGACGCGCCCGTCTTGCAGCCCACCGCCCGGCTCGATTTCGAGCTGGAGATGGGCATTGTGATCGGCCCCGGCAACCCCATGGGCGAGCCGGTCGACATCGCGGCCGCACTGGACCATGTGTTTGGCTTGACGCTCTTGAACGACTGGAGCGCGCGCGATGTGCAGGGCTGGGAGTACCAGCCTCTGGGGCCTTTTTTGGCCAAGAACTTTGCCAGTACGGTCTCGCCCTGGATCGTCACGCTCGAAGCCTTGGCGCCCTACCGCCGGGCCTTCAGTCGGCCCGAAGGAGACCCGCAGCCCCTGCCTTATTTGCTGTCCAGCCAGAACACGCAGGCCGGGGCTTTCAGTGTGGACCTGGAGGTGTGGCTGCAGACCCCGGCCATGCGGGCCGCGGGTCAAGCGGGACAGTGCATCAGCCGCTCGAACTTTGCCGACGCAGCCTACTGGACCGTGGCACAACTGGTGACCCACCACACGGTCAATGGCTGCGCGCTGCGACCCGGTGATCTCCTGGGAACCGGCACGCTGTCTGGCCCCCGGCCTGAGCAGGCCGGCTCTCTGCTTGAGCTGACGCAAGGCGGCAAGCAGCCCTTGATGCTGGGCAACGGCGAGCGCCGCAGCTTCCTGCAAGACGGGGACCAGATCACGCTCAAGGCGGCGTGCGCCAAGCCCGGTGCTGCTCGCATCGGCTGGGGGGTCTGTGGCGGTCTGGTGAGACCGGCGCGATGAGGATCGAGCCAGGCGGGCTGCATACCCAGGCCCAGGAAGCAACGGGGGCAACTGCCGACTTCGTAATGCCGGACGCTGGCGTGCAGGCCTTGGACTCATCGGATTTGCAGCAGGCGTTGACCGGCCTGCCCCAGTGGCGCCATGAACCCGAGCGTGCGACTTTGGCGCGCCGATTTGTGTTCGCCGACTTTGCGCAAGCTTTCGGCTTCATGACCGAAATGGCCATCTGGTCAGACAAACATGATCATCATCCCGAGTGGTTCAACGCCCATCGCCGGGTCGATGTTTCCCTCACCACCCACGATGCGGGTGGCCTGAGCGTGCGGGATTTGGCCTGGGCACAGGCTGCCGATGCGGCTGCCGCGCGGCGAGCCACACAGACCGACGCCATGCCGGATGGCGTACCACCATGAGTACCAAACACGGCTTGGCCGCTGGCGCGCAGGGCCAGCCCGACAGCGCCGATTGGACGGTGCCGCAGCACTGGGACCGCTACACCGAGCAGGACCACGCCACCTGGAAGACCTTGTTCGAGCGGCAGGCGCGTCTGCTGCCCGGGCGGGCCTGCGATGAATTCTTGTGCGGCCTCAAAGATCTGCCCCTGGATGCTGAGCGCATTCCTGATTTTCGCCGTCTCAATGAGGTGCTTGAGCGGCGCACCGGCTGGCAGGTCGTGGCCGTTCCCGGGCTGGTACCCGACGAGGTGTTTTTTGCGCATCTGGCGAACCGGCGCTTTCCCGCGGGTCACTTCATCCGTCAGCCGCACCAACTCGACTATCTGGAAGAGCCCGATGTCTTTCACGATGTCTTCGGTCATGTGCCCATGCTGATGATGCCGGCCATGGCCGACTTCATCCAGGCCTATGGGCAGGGCGGACTGCGGGCGCAATCGCTGGGGGTGCTCGACAAACTGGCCCGGGTGTATTGGTACACGGTGGAGTTTGGCCTGGTGCGCCAGGGCGACGGCCTGCGCTTGTACGGCGCGGGCCTCGCGTCCTCGGCCGGTGAAACCCGCTATTCGTTGGAAGATGTTTCGCCCAACCGCATCGTCTTTGAGCTCGAACGGGTGATGCGCACCCGCTACCGCATCGACGACTTCCAGGAGACCTACTTTGTGCTCGAGCACTTCGACGAGCTGCTGACCCTGGCCCGAATCGACTTTGCACCGTTTTATGAGCGTGTGAGGCGAGCGGCTGATCACGAGCCCGGCCAGGTGCTGACCACCGACCAGGTCTTGAGTCGCGGCACGGGGCTTTATCACGGCAGCCGTCGGGCCGCGGCGCGGCCATCTGCCACGGTAGAGCAAGGGCCTTGATCGCCCACAGGCCATGCGGTTGCAGGCTTTGGGCTCAGCGGCTGCGGCCGTCGCGGTAGCGGCCCGAAAGCGCCGGGGCTGCCCCGCTGCCCGCAGCGCCGGCCAGGCGCATGCGGTCCATGGCGGCACCGACCTGCGCATGGGTGATGGCCAGGCCCAGGGCGTCGGCCGCGTCCGGGCCGGGCAGGCCGGGCAGCTGGAGCAGGCGCATCACCATCTGCTGAACCTCGGCCTTACCGGCACGGCCGTGTCCGGCCACCGCTTTTTTCAGCTGCAAGGCGGTGTACTCGCGTACCGTCTGGCCGCCGCTGACCAGGGCGGTGACGCAGGCCCCACGGGCTTGGCCCAGCATCAGCGTGGCCTGCGGGTTGTTGTTGACGAACACGATTTCCACCGACGAGACCTGGGGCTGGTAGCGACCGACCACCTCTCGCACGCCCTCGAACAGCACCTTCAGCCGCTCGGGCAAGCTGGGTTCGGCCTGGGTGCGGATGGTGCCGCTGGCCACATAACTCAGCGCCATGCCCTGCACCTCGATGACGCCAAAGCCGGTGACACGCAAGCCCGGATCGATGCCCAGGATGCGCAGCGGCCCGCTCGGTGTCATGGCAGCTCCACCCGTGTCATGCGAACCGTGATGACCTGGGCCTGGCCGGCCAGGTAGGGTGACTGGGCCCGCTTTTCGTAGTAGCGCGGCCTGGGCAGCATGACGGCCAGGCGCGCGGCCTCGTAGCTGCTCAGTCGAGCGGCGCTTTTGCGGTAGTAGTGCTGCGCCGCCGCCTCGGCGCCAAATACCCCTTCGCCCCATTCAACGCTGTTCAGATAGATCTCCAAAATGCGCTGCTTGCTCAGAAAGGCCTCAAGCATCAGCGTCAGGACCAGCTCCTGTGCCTTGCGGGGCAGGGTGCGCTCGCCGGACAGAAACAGATTCTTGGCCAACTGCTGGGTGATGGTCGAGCCGCCGACGATCTTGGGCTGGGGCGGCGGCGGTGGCGGTTTGGCCTTGTCTTGGCGAGCGGCCCGGCGCTGGGCCAACTCGGCCTTGCGCGCCGCTTCCTGCTCGGCTTTTTGGTTTTTCTCCCAGGCCTTTTCCAGCGCCTCCAGGTCCACCCCATCGTGCTCGGTGAAGCTGGCGTCTTCAGAGGCGATCACCGCGCGCTTGAGCTGATCAGAAATCTTCTCGTAGGGCAGCCACTCCTGACGCCACAGGAGCTGGCCGGTGCTGCGCACCAGACGATGCGCTTCGGCGCGTTGGAAGCTGGTGGACTGCGGGTCGACCCAGCGCATCAGGACGATGCGGCCGGCAAAGTACAGCTGCAGGCCAAGCAGCGCCAGCAGCAGCAAACCGACCAGCCGCAGCGCGATCTTCATGGCGTGCGGGGCCTTCGCTCAGAGCCCCTGGCGCATCTGCGCCAGCACCACGTCGGCCGGTGGCCGCACGCCGCGCCAGATGGAAAACGACTGCGCCGCCTGCTCCACCAGCATGCCCAGGCCGTCGCGGGTGCGCGCGCCTTGCTCGGCGGCCCACTGCAAGAAGGCGGCGGCTGAAGGCCCGTACATCATGTCGTAGACCAGGGCGTCTGGCTTGAGCGCCGAAGGTGCAATTGGGACAGCGGCGCCAGCCAGGCTGCCGGCGGTGGCGTTGATCACCACATCACAGGCCGGTAGAGCCGCATCGAGCGGCAGGGCCTGCAAATCGGTGCGCTGCAGTGCCTCCTGCATGGCGCGGTGACGGCGGTGCCGTTCGACCAATTCTTCGGCCTTGGCCAGTGTTCGGTTGGCCACCACGATGCGTCTTGCACCGGCCAGCAGCAGTGGGCCGAGCGCGCCGGCACTGGCCCCGCCGGCGCCCAGCAGCAGCACGTCGAGTCCGCGCAGACTCTGGCCTGCATTGATTTCAATGTCACGCACCAGACCCAGGCCGTCTGTGTTGTCGGCATGGACCTGACCCTGGAGAAAGCTCAGTGTGTTGGCCGCCCCAGCCAACTGCACCCGGTCGCTGGTCACATCGGCGCGCTCAAAGGCCTCGTGCTTGAAGGGCACGGTCACATTGCAGCCCTTGACCCCGCGGCCCATCAGCGCCGAGATACTGCTCTTGAATTGCCCGAGCTCGACCAACAGGTGCTCGTAGCGCATCGACTGGCCGCTCAGCTCGGCAAATCGGGCGTGGATGAGTGGCGACTTGCTGTGCGCGATCGGGTTGCCAATGACGTAGTACTGATCCATGAGGCTCGCTCCTGGGCCCGATTGTGGCTCAGGGGGGCGCTGGGGCTTCGGTCGGCGCCAGCAGTTCCTCGGCGCTTTGGGCCGGGCTCAGGTCCACCGCAATGGAGATCGGTCCGGCCGCAAACTCCGACTCGCCGCCTTCCAGGTCGTCCTCGTCCATGGCGGGCTCGGCCGGCTGATCGAGCCGCTCGGTCACGGTGCCGGTCACGCTCAGGGTGATCTCGTCGATCTCCCCGAGTTTGACGCGCACATGGGCGCCGCGGGCCAGGCCCTGCGCACCCACCGCCTGCAACACCAGGGGCAGATCGTCGGCGCGCACCAGGTCGTCTTTGATGACGGTGGCGGTCAGTTGCGTGATGCCCTGCTGCTGCAGATGGCGCAGCGTCCAGTAGCGCTCGATGCTGGCTTGGTAGCTGTTGTAAGCGCCGTAGGCCGCATCAAAAGCCGAGATGATGGAAAACAGCTCCGCGTCCTTGGGCTTGAATGGGGCAGCCAGCGCGGCGGTGGCGCCATGACGGGCGCAGGCGATGATCTGCCACTGGTTGACCAGATCGACGTAGCGGCGCAGCGGCGAGGTGCTCCAGGCGTAAGCGGGCACGCCCAGGCCGGCGTGCGGCAGGGCTTTGGTGCCCATGCGCACTTTCACGCCGGGCGCCATGCTGGCCTGGCTGCGATAGATGCCCGGCACGCCCAACTCGGACAGCCACAGGCCCCAGCTGCGGTTGGCCAGGATCATGGCCTCGGCGACGATCAGGTCCAGCGGCGCGCCACGCTGGCGCAGGCCAATGCTCACCGTCTCCTGCCCGCTGGGCTCCTGGCCCTCGGGTTGATCGAGGCGGAAGGTGTAGTCGGGACGGTTGAAGTTTTCTGGCTTGCCGCGCACCTGCTCGCGCTCGGCCTTGAGCTGCTTGGCCAGGCGGTGCAGGAAGCGCAGCTCGGCCCCCCAGGCGGGCTCGTCGCTTGCAGCCGGTTGGGCAAAAAAATCTTCGTTGAAGACGCTGTCGAGTTGGTCGTGTCTCAGGTTTTCGGCAATCGGGACCTGTTCGATCCGGGTCTGGCTGCCCAGCACCTGCAGGCTGGTCTCGTCCAGGGTCACGTACAGCGAGACGGCCGGGCAGGCGCGACCGGCTTGCAGGGTGTAGCTTTGCACCACCTCATCGGGCAGCATGGTCAGCTTGTAGCCGGGCATGTAAACGGTCGACAGGCGGGCGCGGCCGAGCTGGTCGATCGCGTCGCCCGGCTGCAGCGCCAGTGCCGGCGCGGCAATGTGTATGCCCAACTCGATCCGGCCCGAGCCCAGGCCCTGCACCGACAGGGCGTCGTCGATCTCGGTGGTGCTGGAATCGTCGATCGAGAAGGCCCGCACCTGAGCCAGCGGCAAGTCTTGCTTGACCGCCGGTGCCGGCAGGGCCGGAAAGTGCGTGCCCTTGGGAAAATTTTCGAACAGGAACCGACGCCAGTGGAATTGGTAGGCCGAGGTGATGGCGCCGGCCTGTTGCAGCAGATCGAGCGGCGGCTTGTGCGACTGTTGGGCCGCCAGCACCACTGCCTTGTATTCAGGGCTGTTCTTGTCGGGCTTGAACAGGATCTTGTAGAGCTGCTCGGCAATCGGCTCGGGGCAGCGACCTGCAGCGAGTTCCTCGCCCCAGGCCTGGATCTGGGCGGCGATCTGTTTGCGTTTTTCAATGGCCGCCAGCGCCTGCTGCAGCACCTCGGCCGGTGCCTTTTTGAAGCGCCCCTTGCCGGCTCGGCGGAAGTAGTGCGGCGCCTCATACAGGGCAATCAGGGCGCCGGCCTGTTGGGCAGGGGTGAGCTCGCCACTGGGGCCGAAATAATCGCGGGCCAGATCGGCAAAGCCGAATTCGCCCTCACTGGCGAACTCCCAGGCCAGATCGAGGTCGATCTCGCGGGCCAACTCGGTGCCGGCGCGCAGCAGTTCGGCCGGGGCGGGCTTGTCAAAGCGCACCAGCGCCTGCGCGGCCTTGACCTTGACCCGCTTGCCCGAGTCGAGTTCGACCTGCATCGACGCTTCCGCCTCGGACAGGATACGGCCGGCGAGGAACTTGCCCGCGTCTTCAAACAATATGTACAAATCAGCACCCTTGAAAGAGGCGCTAGTGTAGTGGTGGGCCCTCGGGCGCCAGGCCCAGGAAGCCCAGGATGGCCGGCAGGTGAGCGTCGAAGTCGCTCAGCGCATGGTCGCTGCCCTGGACGATGCGCTGCTGCGTTCCGGCGTAGCTGGCTTGCATCTCGCGCCAGTCCAGAACCTCGTCACCGGTGGCGATGACGGCCAGCAGGCGTTCGGGGTGGGTCAGCGGCCCGACTTCCAGGGTGCGCAGTTCTTCCACGAAATGCGGCTCAAAGAAAAAGCGCTCGGCCGGGTCGTGCCAGCTGCTTTGCTCGCCAATGTGGCGCGCCAGGTCACGCGCCGGTTCGACCGCCGGGTTGAGCAGCACCGCCCGGCAGCCACGCCGCTGGGCCAGCCAGGTGGCGTAAAAGCCACCCAGGGATGAACCGATGACGGCCATGGTGGCTGAGGGCCAATTGCGGGTGCCTTCATCGATAAGCAGCGCCGCCTGCCGCGGTGAAGGCGGCAACTGTGGGCACCACCAATGCAACTCAGGCCAACGCTCGGCCGCCAGCGCGGCCATCTGGCGCGCTTTCATGGAGTTCGGCGAGGAACGAAAGCCGTGCAGGTAGAGCAGGTGGGTGAGGGCGGGCATGTGGGCCATGCAGTGATTGTGAACGGCAGGGTCAGGCTCAGTGTGCGGTCCGCCTTGCGGCACCGGGCAGACCCGTGACCTGTCTTGTCAATCTTCAAGGCCTGAACAGATCGATGTCTGCCATGGGATAGTGTTTGTGGTTGAGTGTCCACAGAGGGCAGCGGTGCACAAAGGCGGTGGCCGCAAGCATGAAGTCTTCCAGCGCGATGCCCTGGTAGGCCTTGGCGTAGCGGTAGGCATATTGGCCTGCTTGTTTGCCCGTGGCATGGTCCATGTCGATCCGCTCGCACAGATCAAACAAGGCTTCGACAGTCTTGTGCTCACGCTCAAATACCCCGGCATACACCTCGGCCACAACGATCGGGCTGATTAAAAAGCGCGTATGGGCTTGCGTGAAGATCAAAAATGGCTTGACTACCGCAGGGGACTTTTTGAGCAAGTCGATCACGATGTGGGTGTCGAGGACCAGGCGTTCGGGGATACGGCTGGGCGCGGCCATTATTGGTCTGCCTTGCGCAAGATCCGGCTGCGGCTACGCAGTTTTTCCACGTGGCTTTTCGCATCGACCTGAGCAAAACTCAGCAATGGCTCCAGGTGCTCGAAGAACGCCCGCGCATCGGCGGCCGGTTCCTTCTCGATGCCCTTTTCCAAGGTTTGACGGATCAGTTCAGACATGCTCACGTCTGAGCTGCGCGCACGCCGCTTGAGTTGGCCGTGCAACGCACTGTCCAGATAGATTTGTGTGCGATGCATGGGGAGGGCCCTCCAAATGATGTGTGTGAACAGACATCAAGTGATGGGCCGCCTAGTGCTCGTGAAGCCCGAGCAGTCCTACCCGGGTACCGGCTTACTGAGCAACTCCCGCTCGGCATCTCCCGTTGACCATGTTTTGACCCATGGGGCATTGGTCGCCACCGCCAGACTTGCGTCTTTGCAGGGTTTGCATCAAATTGCCGAGCGCGTTGTTCAACTCCTGCAACTCCTGCTGTCGCTTAAGCTCAGCCTGGCGCTCCCTTTCTGCTTGCGCCGCAGCCCTGCGCTGAGCCGCTTGCTGCTCTGCCGCCTGTCGCTGCGCGGCCTGCCGGGCGGCGTCCTGCGGGTCCTGAACCGGGCTGTCATCAAAGGGGTGGGCCGAACAGGCGCCGCCCGCTGTCATTTGTTCGCAGGCGGTCTTGGCCTGATTGAATGAGGCCTGCAATTCGCTGCGGTATTTGGCGGCCTTGGCGTCCCCGGCACAGTGGGCATCAATCAGCTTGATGGAGTCTGCAGTCATCCACATCACCCGCCTCAGGCCCGGCGTCGCGCCACCGGGCAAGGGCTTGCGGTTGATGGCCTCGTACTCCTTCTCCTTTTGCGCCAGTGCGTCCCAGCAGGCACTTGGGCTGCTGGCTGTTTCGCCGTTTTGCCCAGCCGCGGCAAGGGGTGTTAAGGCGAGGGCAGCCCATGCAAGCGCTGCAACAAATCGATGGCTCATTGGCTTGTACCTTCAGGTTGTGAGTTGGCTGGAGATGAATCGGCTGCAATGACGTGGCTTTGCTGGAGTCACTTGGGCACTGAGACGCGCAGGAGCCACCGGATCGCCAGCTTGTGTTACCTTCGACCGGGTCCAGTCAAACGCTGCACCCGGTTGACTGCCCTGCTTTAACGCCCAATCGGGACCAGTCTGAGCAACTGGGACCGGTTCAGCCTGGCCGGGTCGTTTGGTGGCTGCTGGACGCTTTTTTCATCGACGTCGGTCGGTATCGACTGGCTCTTGAGGTCGGGCTCGACTCGACTGCCCGCCACACTCTGGGTCACCAAGCCGCGTATGCCGTGCGGCTGGCAGCTGGTCTGCATCACGAGCAGAAATTGGTTGACTTCGGTGTAACTCAGGGGCTGACGATCCCGCGTGACACTGTCAATCAGGGACCGCCCGATGGCTTTGTGGCTGTCCATGGCCGACAAGACCAGGGCTTGAACAGCGGAGATGTCAGGCGCAAACAGGTAGCTGTCGGAGTAGTTGTCGAGCGTCGCCAAAGAAAAACCAAAGGCCGATGCAGTCCCGGCGATGGCTGTGGCACTGGCGCCGGCCAAGCCCAGCGTCGAAGCAGCCAAGGTGCTGCCCAGCGACGTTTCCTTGCGAGCGAAGCTGGCGTGCTGGTCCGCTTTGCCCAGGCGATTGAGGTAACGTATGCATGTCGCAGTGACCAGATGCATGCCCTCTTCCAGCAAGGCCACGTGGCTGCTGCTGTCGCCTTTTTCTTGGACCCTTTTGAGGGCAGCATTGAAGGCGCTGTAACTGCTCATGCCGGCCGATCGGGGTGGCGCGCCGGTGTCGGCGCTCTCCGGCTGGGTGATCAGTTCATCGTCGGCCAGCAGGGCCGGTGGATGGACGGCGAGGTGGCTGCAAGCGCTGAGCAGCAGTGCGGGGATCAAAATGAGCAAGGGCGATGTCATGGTTGTGTCCGTTCAGGAGCGCCTTTGCAAACGGTCAGGCAGTGCAATGCTTGTCAGTCAATGCGACGGCCAGGCCGCTTGCAAAGCGCCGATTTCACTGCTTTCTTAAGTCCACCGCGTAGTTCATTTGCACGCGTCGCAGATCGCGGCCGCTGAAGACGAACAGACCGATGCGCATGTTTGCGGCGTAGTTGCCCTGGGAATCGGCGCAGTGCTTGTCGCTGGCACCCGTGCTCGAGCATTGAACCACTGCCTGGCGCGACGTCGACCTGAGGTTGGTCGAGTCATTGAATGACAAATTTGTGTTTGGATCTAGGCCCAGGACGGTGATCTTGGTGGGACTCCAGGCGCCGGTCTGCACGGACCACGCTGGCGCTGCGTTGTTGCCTGCATCAAGATAGATTTTGTTGTCGCTCGGTGGATCGTTCAGACTGATGTAACCGGTGTCTTTCGATTGACTGCGGGCATCGGTTTTCACCGCGTCGACCAGGGTGGGCCAGGCGGATGCCTTTATTTCAGTCAGAGTCGGTGGGCGCTGGAGGGTGCGGCGCTTGATGTCCGGGAAGGCTGGTGTGCTGTCAGTGGCGTTGGTGTACAGGTCGAAGCGCCAAGTGCCTTGCGCGCCAAAGGCGGCGATGTCTTGATCAGACGCGTCTTGGTCGCCGGCCCAGATCAGTCCTGCAAAGTCGGTGCGGGGTGTACCGCTCGTGCCCGTGTCTTTGTAGGCGCCTGCCAGGCGGATCACAGAGGTGGTGGTCGGTGAGCCATCTTTGTTGGCGATGACGTAGTAGTCGTAGCCGCTGCGCTTGATCAGGGTGATCGGAGTTCCCTTCGGGGAAGTGGCCACGATCTTGGCGTAGGGGTGCTTGGCATTGATGACGATGTTGTATCCGGTGGAATAGAAGTTTTTGCCGCTGAGATTCAGGAACTCTCTGTATTCGCCGCGCGGGCTGACTTCGATGTCCATCCCGCTTAGGTTGCCGGTCAGAAAGAGCTTGCCGCTTGAATCAGGCCGTGCCCAGTGTTCGTCAATCCCGCTGTTGCCCTCACTGTCCTGCCATCTGGCGGTGAATATGACATCGCCGTCCATGGGCTTGGCCGCATCGGTGGTGTTGCCGTTCTTGACCTTGTATTCGAAGCTGGGCAGGCTGAATTTGACCGATTGCGACAGCACGCTGCTGGAAAAAATGCCTTTGAAGGCGCCGGTGTTTGAAACCGAGTAGCTGTTGTGCTTGTATTTGCTGGGGTCGTTGGCCAGAAAAATGGCTTTGCAGGTGTCAGCGGTGATGTCGCTGGCTGTGGTGCCGCCAGACTTGATGCGTTCACTTTGCGGCAGCGCATAGCAAGCCGTCATCCGGCCCAGCAGCGCGGTAATCTGGTTGGGCAGGCCATCGCCGGCCAGGTCTGACTTAGCCGGCGCTGTGTAACCGGCGGTATCGGCCCATTTGGGCAGGCTGCTGACGCCGCCCGCGCCCAAAGCGATGGGCGCCATGTCCAGCGGCTCGCTGCTCTTGAGTGTGACGCTGACCGTGCTGGTGTTGCTGCCGGTCGGCTGAACCTGAATCTTCAGCGCCTCGAGCACCAGGTCATGGCCCTTGCCGATTTCGATGGTGCCGCTGATTGGGTCGGTGATGTCGGCCAACAAGTCGGTCACGGGCTTGACGATGCTCTCCATCACCGTCGTCTTCTTATTGGCCAGCGTTTGGGTGGTGACGGTGGCTGCGCTGGTCTTGATCTCGTCGGCCAACTTCTCTGGATTGCCGCTTGGGCTCAGGGTCGCCGCAATCAGGTGGGTGATCGGCGTGACGTTGATGCGCACCGGCTGCGCATCGGTGCTGACGCTGACCAAGGTTGGCAGGTCTTCGGCGCTGACACTGACCACAAACGGCGCCTTTGCAGCCTTGTCCACGGTGACCTCGTAGTTGCCTGACTGATCGGTGACCTCGCTGCTGAAGGTTGTCCCAAAGGCATCGGTCACGGTGACCTTGCTGCCGACTGGGTAGGGCGCGCCGAAGGCGCCGGTGCCGGCAATCTTGAAGGTGCCGGCGTTTCCGTCGGTGCCGTTGCCGCCGCCCCCGCACGCGGCGAGGGTCAGGCTGAGGGCTGAGGCCAGGGCCAAGCCCAGAGGGGAGAGTTTGAAGGTCATGGTGGACTCCTTGAGGTGGACGGGTGTTGAAGACGCAACGATGGGATTGCACGGCAGTTCGGCCTTAGCCGCCTCCCCCTAATGGGGTAGCTGTTGCAAACCCTTCACGTCAATCAGGCGGTGATCTATCGGAAGTCGCGATGTCGGTTGCCCCCACCTTGCTGCCCCCTGCAAATCTGAGGGACACGCGCGGCGGCCAAACGGTCTTGAGACGCGCGATGGCGTCAAGATGTCCTTGTGTCAGGGCGAGCCAGTTTCCAGGAAACCATTCTTTTCATTTGGGTTGATGCAAATCCCCGATTGATGGGACATACAGTCGAGATCTCTGCTTTGAGAATGCGGAGAATCCCTCGCAGGCCCAGTCGATCTCACCACATGTCCGCCCTCCATCGAATCACCGTTGCGCTGGTTGATGACGAACCACATTACCGCGCCTTGTTCAGTGGTGCCATCGTTCAGACGCCAGCGCTGGAGTTGCTGCATATGGCCACATGTGGACAGGCCATGATTGAATGGTTGAGATTGCACCGGCCCGACGTGTTGCTGGTCGATCTCGGCCTGCCCGACATGAGCGGTGTTGAGGTGGTACGCATGGCCGCCAAGTGTTGGCCAGGTCTGAGCATTGCGGTGGTCACCATGTTCAGTGATGAGCCACGTGTCATGGCTTGCCTCGAGGCGGGCGCGAGTGGATATTTGCTCAAGCAGTCGCCCACCCTGGCCATTGGGTCCATGGTGATGGAACTTCATGCCGGCGGCGCCCCCATGTCGCCGGGCATTGCCGCTTACGTGCTCAAGCGCCTTCTTGGCACTCGCTCGAACGCCGTCAAGGACGCCGACTCATCTGTTGCCGATGTCACCCTGACCCAGCGTGAGCATCTGGTTTTGACCCACATCGCTCGTGGATTTCGCGTGGCGGAAGTGGCCCAACTTCTGGACGTTCGTCCCAGTACGGTGGCCACACACCTTAAAAGCATCTACAGCAAGCTTAGCGTGCACTCGAAAACCGAGGCTGTTTTCGAAGCCACCCAGATGCGGCTGATTCCCCCGATTGCATGAAAGGCCTCGCCTGATGACCCCACGCCCCCCCAGTCTGCTGTACCCCGCCATCGCCGATTTGCAACCAGGCGATCTGTTGTTTGCCAAGAAGCCGGGCGACCGCGTGATTGCTTTTCGCGAATCTGAAGTGGGCAACACTCCGCCCTCTGAGGTCCATGTGAAGATGGGCCTGAGCGAGGCTCACTTGCAGATGACTGTGGGGCAGTTGTTGACTTCGACGCGAGCCGAGGATGCTCAGGTGCGGCTGACGGTCGGTTTGTGGCGAACCCGCATCTTGTTTTTGCTGGCCCCGATCGATGACGGCTCCACGCATGCGGGGCTGACCATGATCGACGAATTCTTGGTGCCCCAGATGTTGCAGTGGGGTCAGCGCTTGTTTGATGCATTGGCAGGCACGGCGGGCCGTTGGTTCGATGGGCTGGGCTTGACGGTCAGCCACGTGGCCATGGCTTTTGAACAAGACGGACAGTGGTACGTGATGGAGGCCGGTTGCACCGATTATTCCCACTACCGGGTGTGCATCTCGCCCTACCACGATGACGATGATTCCAACCGCGCCAAAGGCCAGGCCCGCGGCTGGGCCAAGCGGCGCGCTGACCTGGGGCAAGGTGTGTGGTCGGCAAGGCGAAGAGGCCTTGAGGCGGCCCATATGCCCGCCATCGTTGACCACTGCAAAAACTTTTTGAGCGTGCCCTACGGCATTTTGGAACCCGGCATGATGGGCAATCCGGATCGCATGTACTGCGCTGAATTGCTGCAGCGGGGTTTCCAGCAAGTGGACTTGGACCTGGATGAAAACCAAACTTGGGAATGGGTGTTGACGCAGTTGGGTGCGGCCTTCCCGTGGCCTTTTCAGGCGGAGCGGCTGACTGGTCTTTTTCCGCTGCTTAGTCCCAAAATGATCTACAAGGCCTCGTACATGGAGGAGGCGTTCAAGCCCGCCGACCATGCCGGTCGGGATCTGCTTTTTGTATGAGCCCGGCCTGCGCCGGTCCGTGTCACTGCAGATAGTCTTGGATGAAATAATTGTCTAAGCGCGGATCACGGTGGAACTGTTGCGATGGCCATTGTGGGTAGGCCCGCTGAAACTGCGCCACCTTCGCGAAGCCGAAATAGGGCAGGTAATAGCGCCCTTTGTGCTTCAAAGCCAGGGCAATGGCCTCTTGCACCCAGGCGTACACCGCTGGCTTGGGAAGACAGTCTGCCTTGGTCTTATTGGACAAAGGGCATTGAAAGTCCAGGGCCACGCAGGCCATGGCCTCATCGGGGGCATAGCTGAGAAAAGTCAGTGGATCTGAGCCCGCGCCTGGCGCTTGATCGGGCTGCACGACACGCACAGTGCTGCTCAGTACATTGACGGCGTGCCGCTTCAGCAAGTCAGCCAGGGCGAGCGCGAACGGTTCAAGCTGATCCATCGGCACAAAATACTCCTGCAATAAATCGACGCTGTCTTGGCTGCGGTGTGCCGTGAAGCCGATGGGTTGCCGCAGCCAGTCGGTGGTGGTTTTCGTCAGACCCTGTCCCGCGTTTTCTCCGTTCTGGTTCAGGAACCAATGGCATAAAAGACGCCAAGTCGCTGCCCTCCCCATGGGGTCGTTTTGGTGCTGCTCCCAAATCGCGCGCATGAGTTCGACGCTGCCCCAGCCGTCCTCGCGCAGGTGCTGGGCCGGTTGTCTGGCTGGTGTTTGGGACTCTGGTGGGGCTACGCAGTCGACTGCTAAGACTTCTTCAAACAAGCGCGCTGGATCAAAGCTCAGCCAGCCGTAATGCAACTGGGGCCACTTGCCGCTGGCGTGCTGCTGACGCAAGTCCTGCGCGTACTGGCTCAGTGACACGGTTTTGCAACGCTGCCGCAGGTGCAGATTCGGGCCGACCCGAAGCGTGGCCGTGAGAATCACCCCCGCACTGCCGTAGCCGCCGACCACTGCCTTGAACAAGGGATCTCCCGGCCCGACTGCGACGGTCTGATCGACCGATGGCCGATACACGGTCATTTCCTCAATGCAGGTGGCCAAGGGCCCTTGCCGAGGATCGCGCCCGTGGCAGTTCACGCTGATGGAGCCACCGACGGTGAAGTGCGGCGAGGATTGCTGCACCAGTGGTGCACAGCCCTCGGGTGCCAAATGGGCATGCAAGGCGTTCCAGGTCATGCCCGCTTCCACCTGGCACACCATGCCGGAACTGGTTTGGCCGATTGCGAGCAGGCGACTCATGGGCTCTGTGAGCAAAACCCGCGCGTCCGTGGCCAGGGTCTGCCCACCTTGACTGTGACGCGAGCCCGTCAAAGCCAGGCAGGTCTTGGTTTGCGCCAGCCGGGCCATGTCGGCGGTCGCACCCACCACGGGCATGTCCAGCACCTCGGTGGTGTGAAGACCCAAGGGATCTGAAAGAGTCGGCATAACGAGCGCTTAAGCCTTCTTGATATTAAAACTTTTAGATTAACATAGCGTACTCATGCGTGTCTCATCTGTTCAGGGGATGTGCCGAGGGATGGCTGTCACGACCTCGCGCCTTTGGATCGGGGTGATGTCGCTGCTGATCGCTTGGCCGGCACTGGCCAACCAGCCCGTGGTCCTCAGCATCGACCGCGCCGAAGTGGCGCATGCGTCCGCGGCGGTGTGGCGATCGGTCGAGTTGCCTCACTCCTGGAGCCGCGAATCTCCACCATGGGAGGGCGTAGCCCGTTATCGCCTGCAGTTTGATCTGCCGCCAAGCCTTGTCGCGCAGGCTTGGGCGATCTACCTGCCCCGCGCCGGTAATCGCTATGCCCTTTGGCTCAACGGACAGGCGGTGGCCAGCTCCGGTGAGCTCGATCGGGCTCAAGAGGACCATGTTTATCAGCCCTACTACTACGTTTTGCCGCCAGAGGCCATCAAGGCGCACCACAACGAGTTGGTGATTGAACTGCACGGCGAAAGGGCCCGTTACGCAGGTCTGAGCAAAATCTGGCTGGGGCCGATGCCTGCCATCCGAAAAATGCATCGGGAACGCTACGCCTGGCATCAGGGCGGCGCGCTGGTGATGGTGGGCTTGGCCGCGGTGATGGGGGTCATTGGTGTGGGTTTTGGCTGGGTTATGGGGGCCCGGGTGTACGGCTGGCTCGGCGCCGCGGCCTGGCTCTGGGCCATTCGCAACACCTACGTGCTGACCACACAGCCCCCGATCGGCCACCCGTACTGGAACATTCTGCTCGATGTGCTCTACTCCCTATCGGTCGTGCTCTTGTGCAGCAGTGTGCTGCTGAGCTTGCGCATCTCTAGCCGCACATGGCGTGCCACCCGCCTCGCCCAGTGTTTGGCCACGGCCTTGTTGCCATTGGCTTATGGATTGACAGGCCTGTGGGCCTGGCGTCAGGCATTTTTGATGAGTCTTGTCGTGGTGGTGGTGGTCTGTGTGGGGCACGTGATGCGGTGCTGGTACACCCGTCCCAGCACCGAAACCCATGTTTTGGGCGTCGCCGCGCTGCTGGCTTTGGCTTTGGCGGTCTACGATCATGTGGCCATCATGTGGCTGTCAGAGGGCTACACCTTTTTTGCGCTGTCCCGTTTCTCGTTTCTATTCGTTTTGTTGGCCATGAGTGTTGTATTGATGCGCCGCGTCTTGCGCAGCCTCAACACCGCCAGGCGGTTCAGGCAAAGGCAACAGGTCCGACTGTCCCGGGCCCGTCGGCAACTGTCTTTGATGCACGAAGAGCGCGAGCGCGATCGAGTCCGGGATGCAGAACTGTCCGAGCGCATGCGTATTCTGAGTCAAATGCACGACGGCGTCGGGGCCCATCTGGTGGCGATGCGCAGCTTGTTGAGTCAGACCCAGGTGCCCACGCAAGCCCTTCAAGATGAACTCACGCAAGCCAGTCTGGCTCTACGCGATAGCCTCAGAGCCCTGCAAGTGACCCCTGAAGGCTGGACTGCGGCCTTGGCAACATTGCGCGATCGGCTCGAGGCGCGCCTGCAACAGGCCAACATCTCCTTGGTTTGGGCCGTTCAGGCGGAACCGCCTTTGCCGCCTCCGTCGGCATCGGATTGCCAGCACCTGCATTGGTGGCTCACCGAAGCCGTCACCAACGTGATCAAGCATTCGGGAGCCAGCACGGTCACGTTGTTCACTGAGACATGTAGCACCCCCGCCGGCCCGTCTTGGCGAATCCGCCTCCAAGACAACGGCCTCGGCATGCCGGCGGTCAAGTCAGCAGGACTGGGGGTGCATACCCTTGACTATCGGGCCCAGTTGTTGGGAGCACGCATGGAGGTCAGCAGCCTGGCACAGGGTACGGGTTTGGTGCTCTCCTGGCCACTGCAACAGGCAGTTGTACCTCAGTCGACCCAGCCCAGGCCGCTTGAAAGTTGATGTCCGGCTCGGCTATGAATGCGCAGGCAGACGACGGAGGCTTTACCTGGGCTGAGATAATTCACCGATGTCGTCGGTCCTCAACAAGCCCCCCCTTTGGCGCCGCCTGTCGCCGCTGTGGGCTGGGCTGGATCTGCCCCTGATGCTCGCTGCTGGCGCGCTGGCGCTGGCTGGCATGGTAATCATGTATTCCTCTGGCTATGACCATGGCACGCGCTTTGTCGACCATGGGCGCAACATGATTCTGGCGGGCCTGATCATGTTGGCGGTGGCGCAGGTGCCGCCGCAGCGTCTGATGAGTTTGGCCCTGCCTTTGTATGCACTGGGGGTGGTGCTGTTGGTGGCCGTCGCCTTGTTTGGCATCACCAAGAAGGGCGCCACGCGTTGGATCAACCTGGGCGTGGTCATTCAGCCCAGCGAGTTGCTCAAGATCGCCATGCCCTTGATGCTGGCCTGGTGGTTCCAAAAGCGCGAGGGCCAGTTGCGGCCGCTCGATTTTGCGGCGGCGGCGATGCTGCTGGCGGTGCCGGCTTTGCTCATCATGAAGCAGCCCGATCTGGGGACCGCCTTGCTCGTGTTGGCCGCTGGCCTTTCGGTGATTTTCTTTGCCGGCCTGAGCTGGCGGCTGATCATTCCCCCCGTGGTCTTGGCGGGGGTAGGGATCGTGCTGTTGGTGATGTTTGGGCCCCAGTTGTGCACGCCCGGGGTGGACTGGCCGCTCCTGCGCGACTACCAACAGCAGCGGGTCTGCACCCTGCTCGACCCGACCCGCGACCCCCTGGGCAAGGGCTTTCACATCATCCAGGGAATGATCGCCATTGGCTCGGGCGGGTTTTGGGGCAAGGGCTTCATGGCCGGCACCCAGACTCACTTGGAGTTCATTCCCGAGCGCACCACCGATTTCATCTTCGCCGCCTATGCCGAGGAGTTCGGCCTGTTGGGCACGTTGGCCCTGATCGTCGCCTTTGCCTTTCTCATCTTGCGCGGTTTGGCCATTGCCCTGGAGGCGTCGACCGTGTTCTCGCGCTTGCTGGCCGGCGCCATCACCATGATCTTTTTTACCTATGCCTTTGTGAACATGGGCATGGTCAGCGGGATCTTGCCGGTGGTGGGCGTGCCCTTGCCCTTCATCAGCTACGGCGGCACCGCCATGGTGACCCTGGGGCTGGCCCTGGGCATGCTGCTGTCGATCGCCCGGGCCAAGCGTCTGGTGCAGACCTGAGGCCGGTCGGCCCCAAGGCCTTGCCGCATCCAGGGGCTCGGCGTCGGATGGCTGATCAAGCCCTGGGCGCCAGGGGGGACCCTTGCCTTCCTACAATGGCCCCATGAACAGCCTCAACGCCCCGGGCGCCGCCGTGCGCCAGACCTCATCAGCTGCCGATGCCTTGAGCACCGCCAGCACCCGCGACCGCTTGCGTGTGGCCGAGCAATTGCTGCTCGAACCCTTTGGTTTGGGGCAGGCGCAGCTGAGCCGGGCCCTGGCCGAGATCAGCTCGCACGGGGCTGACGACGCCGATCTGTATTTTCAGTACACGCGCAGCGAAGGCTGGAGCCTGGAAGAGGGCATCGTCAAGACCGGTTCCTTCAGCATCGACCAAGGCGTGGGCGTGCGTGCGGTCAGCGGGGAAAAAACCGCTTTCGCTTATTCGGATGACATCTCCGAGGCCAGTTTGCTCGACGCGGCCCGCACGGTACGAACCATCGCCGGCGCCGGCGGCAGTCGCCGCATCAAGGCCGGACCGCCCCGGGTCAAGGTGGCAGCCAGTCGTGCTTTGTACGCCGGGCTTGATCCGATCACCACCCTGGACAGCACCGCCAAGGTGGCCCTGCTTGAAAAGGTCGAGCGTTTGGCCAAGGCCAAGGACCGGCGCATCGTGCAGGTGATGGCCGGCTTGGCGATGGAATACGACGTGGTGATGGTGGCGCGTGCTGACGGCACCCTGGCTGCCGATGTGCGGCCCCTGGTGCGCCTGAGTCTGACGGTCATTGCCGAGCAAAAAGGCCGCCGCGAGATGGGCTCGGCTGGCGGTGGCGGGCGCTTTGGTCTGGCCTATTTCGACGACGCGCTGGTGGCCGAGTATGTGGACGAGGCCGTGCAGTCGGCGCTGAGCAATCTCAAGGCGCGGGCGGCGCCAGCCGGTGAGATGACGGTGGTGCTTGGGCCGGGTTGGCCCGGCATCTTGCTGCACGAGGCGGTCGGCCACGGTCTGGAGGGCGACTTCAACCGTAAGGGCTCAAGCGCTTTTGCCGGGCGCATCGGGCAGCGGGTGGCGGCCAAGGGCGTGACGGTGCTTGACGACGGCACCATCGCCGATCGGCGTGGTTCCTTGAATGTGGACGATGAGGGCCATGCCAGCCAGCGCAATGTGCTCATCGAAGACGGCATTCTTCAGGGCTACATCCAGGACTCGCTCAATGCCCGTCTGATGAAGGTCAAGCCCACGGGCAATGGGAGACGCGAGAGCTATGCCCACCTGCCCATGCCGCGCATGACCAACACCTACATGCTTGGCGGTGACAAGGCGCCCGAGGAGATTGTGGCCTCCATCAAGAAGGGCCTGTATGCCACCAACTTTGGCGGCGGCCAGGTCGACATCACCTCGGGCAAGTTCGTGTTTTCGGCCAGCCAAGCTTACTGGGTTGAAAACGGCAAGATTCAGTACCCGGTCAAGGGCGCCACCATTGTCGGCAACGGTCCGGATGCGCTGACCCGCGTCTCGATGATCGGCAACGACATGCGCCTGGACTCCGGCGTGGGCACTTGCGGCAAGGAAGGCCAGAGCGTCCCAGTGGGCGTGGGCCAACCGACCCTGCGCATCGACGGCCTGACCGTCGGCGGGACCGCTTGAACACCGCCGGCTCGATGCCTTCGGGCAGTCCGGCGGCGGCCTGTGCTACATTTACGGCCATGTCTCGCGTCTCGTTTTATTTTGCTTATTTTTGGACATCTCACGCCACCGGCGGTCGAGAGGCTCTTGCGTAAGCAGACAGACAAACGCAGCAGACCTTCACCAAAACCGCCGGCCACCCCGGCGGTTGTTTTATGTCCCGATTGATCACAAGGAGTTCGCCATGAATGCTTCCCAACCGTCCGCCAGCGAGCCCTGGTATGGCCGTCCCGTCGACAAAACCAGCCAGACCGACGATGAACGCATCAAGGACATCACCGTGCTGCCGCCGCCCGAACACCTGATCCGTTTCTTCCCGATTCACGGCACGCCGGTCGAAGGTCTGATCAGCCAGACCCGCCAGGCCATCAGCCACATCATGGCTGGCCGTGACGACCGGCTGCTGGTCATCATCGGACCCTGCTCGATTCACGACCCCGCCGCCGCCCTGGACTACGCGCGCCGCCTGGTCGAGCAGCGCAAGCGCCATGCCGACACGCTGGAGATCGTTATGCGGGTCTATTTTGAAAAGCCGCGCACCACGGTGGGCTGGAAGGGGTTGATCAATGACCCCTACCTCGACGAAAGCTACCGCATCGATGAGGGCCTGCGCATCGCCCGTCAGTTGCTCATCGACATCAATCGCCTGGGCTTGCCGGCCGGCAGTGAATTCCTCGACGTGATCTCGCCACAGTACATTGGCGACCTCATCGCCTGGGGCGCCATCGGGGCGCGCACCACCGAAAGCCAGGTTCACCGCGAACTGGCCTCAGGCATTTCAGCGCCGATCGGCTTTAAAAACGGCACTGACGGCAACATCCGCATCGCCACCGATGCGATTCAGGCGGCCGCTCGTGGCCACCATTTCCTGTCAGTCCATAAAAACGGGCAGGTGGCCATCGTGCAGACCCAGGGTAACCGTGACTGCCATGTGATCCTGCGCGGCGGCAAAGCGCCGAACTACGACGCCGCCAGCGTGGCTGCGGCCTGCGACGACCTGAGCAAGGCTGGACTGCCCGCTTCCCTGATGGTCGACTGCAGCCATGCCAACAGCAGCAAGCAGCACAGCAAGCAGGTGGACGTGGCCGGTGACATCGCGAGCCAGATCAGCGGCGGCTCGCGCCAGGTGTTTGGCGTGATGGTCGAGAGCCATCTGCAGGCGGGTGCCCAGAAATTCACCCCCGGCAAAGACAGCGTGGCCGCGCTCAACTACGGCCAGAGCATCACCGACGCCTGCCTGGGCTGGGACGACTCGGTGGTTCTGCTCGATCAGCTGGCCGATGCGGTGCGGGCTCGCCGCGCCCGCGGCTGATCCGCCTGGGGATTCAGACCGTATCGCTCACGCCGTCTAGACCGGGGCGAGCGCCTTGAGCAGGCGCTCGTGCACTCCGCCAAAGCTGCCGTTGCTCATGCACAGGATGTGGTCGCCCGGATGGGCCGCGCGCACGACCTGATCGAGCAATTGGGCGATGTCGCCAGCCACGCTGGCCCGCGCGCCCATGGGCGCCAGCGCTTGGGCTGCATCCCAGTCCAGCCCAGCGCTGTGGCAAAACGCCAAGTCAGCCTGCTCCAGGCTCCAGGGCAGCTGGGACTTCATGGCGCCGAGTTTCATGGTGTTGCTGCGTGGCTCGAAGACGGCCAGGATGCGGGCTGAGCCCACTTGCCTGCGCAGCCCGTCGACGGTGGTTCGAATGGCGGTGGGGTGGTGGGCAAAGTCGTCGTAGACGGTGATGCCGTCTACGGTACCGCGCACTTCCATGCGGCGCTTGACGTTTTCAAAACCGGCCAGCGCTTGCGCGGCCACGGCGGGGGCCACACCCACATGCTCGGCTGCGGCCAGGGCCGCCAGCGCATTGAGTTGGTTGTGCACGCCGCCCAGGGCCCATTGCACTTGGGCCACCGCTTGGCCGCCCTGCATCACCTTGAAATGCGAGGGCTCGCCTTCGGCCCCCCAATCGTTGCCGCCTGCGCCAAAGGTGCGCACCTGACTCCAGCAGCCTTGGGCCAGCACGCGGGCGAGGCTTTCCTCGAGGCCGTTGACCACCAGGCGGCCCGAGGCGGGCACGGTGCGCACCAGATGATGAAACTGGCGTTCGATCGCCGCCAGATCCGCAAAGATGTCGGCGTGGTCAAACTCGAGGTTGTTGAGAATGGCCGTGCGCGGACGGTAGTGCACGAACTTGCTGCGCTTGTCGAAGAAGGCGGTGTCGTACTCGTCGGCCTCGATCACGAAATAGCGGCCCCCGCCCAAACGTGCCGAGACGCCAAAATTGAGCGGCACGCCGCCGACCAGAAAGCCGGGCTCAAGCCCGGCTTGCGCCAGCACCCAGGCCAGCATGGAGGTGGTGGTGGTTTTGCCGTGGGTGCCCGCGACGGCCAGCACGTGCTTGCCTTGCAGCACCTGCTCTGACAGCCATTGGGGGCCGCTGGTGTAGGGCGCGCCGGCTTCCAAAATGGCTTCCATCAGGGGGAATTTGGCGCTGCCGTCGCTCATGCGGGCGCGGCTGACCACGTTGCCGATCACATACGCATCCGGCTTGAGGGCCATTTGGTCGGCGCCAAACCCTTCGATCAGGTCGATGCCCAAGGCCCGAAGTTGCTCGCTCATGGGCGGGTAGACCGCCGCATCGCAGCCGGTGACGCGGTGGCCGGCTTCTCTTGCCAGTGCGGCCAGCCCGCCCATGAAGGTGCCGCAGATGCCCAAAATATGAATATGCATGGTGCAAATTGTAGGAGGCGCTCGCCAGGCCTTGCGGCCTCAGTCCGGTCCGCGCCGGCGGGGACCGGGCCCGCCGGCGTGGCAGGATGATCATTGATGCTTGTCGGGCCAGGCGGGACGGTGCGGCTCGATGCCCCCTGCGTGCGGCCGGCAGGAGCGCGGGGGCACAATGCGGGCATGACAGACTGGCAGTGGCAGACCGATGCCGTTTCTCCCAAGCACCGGATCGCTCAGGCAGCGGCGGCTTTGGTGGTGGACGAGGGCCTGGAGTACGGGGCGGCCAAGCGCCGTGTCCTCAAGACCCTGGGCTACCCCTCGCGCACCGAATTGCCCGACAACGATCTGGTGGAAGAGGCGGTGCGCGAATACATCGCGCTGTTTTGCGCCGATACCCAGCCGGCCGAGCTCAAGGCCTTGCGTGAACTGGCCCTGGTCTGGATGGACCGTCTGTCGGCTTTTCGGCCGCATCTGGCCGGCGCCGTCTGGCACGGCACCGCCACCCGTCTGTCGGACATCCATCTCCAGCTGTTTTGTGATGACCCCAAGTCGGCTGAGCTGGCCTTGATCGATCACCAGGTCGACTATGAGACCCGAAGCGTGACGGGGTTCAATGGTCAAACTGTTGACGTATTGAGCTTGCGCAGCCTGTGCAAGCCTTTGCAGGAAACCGTGGGGGTGCATTTGATGATTCACGACCTCGATGAAGTGCGCGGCGCGCTGCGGCCAGACGGCCGCGGGCGCAAACCGCGCGGCGATCTTCATGCCGTCCAAGCCCTGATCGAGGCCACGCCATGAACCGCCGTCAGGTGAGCTATGCCGCAGTGGCCGCAGGCGCAGCCTTGCTGGGTCTGTGGGCGGCTATGAGACCCAGGGCCACGGTAAGCCCCAGCGGCGGCGATCCGGCTTTTTGGGGGGCGCAGCTCGATACCCCCAGCGGCGTGCCCCTGGCCTTGGCCAGTCTGCGCGGCAAGCCCCTGTTGCTTAACTTCTGGGCCACTTGGTGCCCACCCTGTATTGAGGAGTTACCGCTTCTTGATGCTTTTTACCAGCAGAATAAGTCACGTCAGTGGCAGGTGCTGGGTATCGCCATCGACCAACCGAGTGCGGTGCGCAATTGGCTGCAACGCTCCCCCTTGTCCTTTCCGGTGGCCCTCGGTGGCTTGGAGGGTTCGGAGATGAGCAAGCGCCTGGGCAACGCCAGTGGCGGGCTACCGTTTTCGGTGCTGTTTGCGGCCAATGGCGAAGTGCTGGAGCGCAAATTGGGTCAACTGTCCGCGGCTGATTTGCAGGCCTGGGCTGGGCGGGTCTGACCGCCGATTTCTCTTTTTGTGGCGATATGTGTCAATTTGCCCCCTAATTTGCGCTAAAGTTCGTGCTTTGAAAATGAATGCGAAGCCCGGTAAGGGGTTCACGGTAGTCCTGAGGACAGGTGCATTAGCTCCAGCGATCAGGGCGAAGACGGGCTTCAAAGTTTGCGGATGACTGCAAATAAATCTCAATTGGTCGCGGTTCGCAGTGTTTGCCGGTATTTCGGTGCCCGCCCGACCGATAATCGCGCTCTGAACCGACTTTTGGCCAGCGCCAAGACGGATGCGGCCTGGGTCAAGGCCCTGCGCGGATGATCAGCCATCTCTGGGCCTGCTGCTGACAGCCGGTCAACTCCAACAGCCTATGCGGAGGGAAAAATGGATTTACGCAAGCTAAAAACCTTGATTGATCTGGTATCGGAGTCCAATGTGTCGGAATTGGAAATCACCGAGGCCGAGGGCAAGGTGCGGATCGTCAAGGGGGGCGGCGCTCCGATGGTGGTGCAGCAACCGGTGACCATGATGGCGCCGGCTGCGGTGCCGGTGGCCGCACCGGTGGCCGAGGCACCGCCGGCCGCTGCGCCGGCCGAGGCCGAGGTAGCCGGCCATGCCGTCAAGTCGCCCATGGTCGGCACGTTCTACCGATCGGCCAGCCCAGGGGCCAAGCCTTTCGTGGAGGTCGGCACGCCGGTCAAGGAGGGCCAGACCATCTGCATCATCGAGGCCATGAAGATCCTCAATGAAATCGAAGCCGACAAGTCCGGCACGGTCACTCAGATCCTGTGCGAGAACGGCCAGGCCGTCGAGTACGGTCAGCCCATGCTCGTGATCGAGTGAGTCACTCGCAATGTTCAAAAAGATACTGATCGCCAATCGCGGCGAAATCGCCTTGCGCATCCAGCGGGCCTGCCGTGAAATGGGCGTGCAGGCCGTGATGGTCTATTCCGAGGCCGACCGCGATGCCAAGTACGTCAAGCTGGCTGACGAGGCGGTGTGCATCGGGCCGGCGCCATCGGCCCAGAGCTATCTCAATATGCCGGCCATCATTTCGGCGGCCGAGGTGACCGACGCCGAGGCGATTCATCCGGGGTACGGCTTTCTGAGCGAAAACGCCGACTTTGCCGAGCGGGTCGAAAAAAGCGGTTTTCAGTTCATCGGTCCGACGCCCGAGTCCATTCGCATCATGGGTGACAAGGTGTCGGCCAAGCAGGCCATGATCAAGGCGGGTGTGCCCTGCGTGCCCGGCTCAGAGGGCGCGCTGCCGGACGATCCGGTGCTGGTCAAGCGCATCGCCAAGTCGGTGGGCTATCCGGTGATCATCAAGGCGGCCGGCGGTGGCGGCGGCCGCGGCATGCGGGTGGTGCACACCGAGGCGGCGCTGATCCATGCGGTGCAGACCACCAAGGCCGAGGCGGGCGCTGCATTTGGCAACCCGGAGGTCTACATGGAGAAATTCCTGCAGAACCCCCGCCATGTGGAAATCCAGGTGCTGGCCGACCAGTACAAGAACGCGGTCTGGCTCGGTGAGCGCGACTGCTCCATGCAGCGTCGCCACCAGAAGGTGATCGAGGAGGCGCCGGCGCCAGGCATCCCCCGCAAGCTCATCGAGAAAATCGGCGAGCGCTGCGTGGCCGCTTGCAAGAAGATCGGCTACCGAGGCGCTGGCACTTTCGAGTTCCTCTATGAAAACGGTGAGTTCTATTTCATCGAGATGAACACCCGTGTGCAGGTCGAGCATCCGGTGACCGAGCTGGTCACCGGCGTGGATATCGTCAAGACGCAGATCCTGGTGGCGGCGGGCGAGAAACTGCCGTTCACTCAGCGGCAGATTGAAATCAAAGGGCACGCCATCGAGTGCCGCATCAATGCCGAGGACCCTTATAAATTCACGCCATCGCCCGGCCGCATCACGGCCTGGCACGCACCGGGCGGGCCGGGTGTACGTGTGGACTCGCACATCTATGCGAACTACTTCGTACCGCCCAATTACGACTCGATGATCGGCAAGATCATCGTCCACGGCGACACCCGCGAGCAGGCCCTGGCGCGCATGCGCTCGGCCCTGATCGAGACGGCCGTCGAGGGCATCACCACCAACATTGCTTTGCACCGCGAGATCATGGTCGATGCCAAGTTCATGGGCGGTGGCACCAACATCCACTACCTCGAAGAGTGGCTGTCCAAACGTCAGCGCTGAGCACGGCATGAGCTTGACCGAGCTGATCCTGCTGGTGCCGGCCGACAAGGTCGATCTGCTCAGCGACGCGCTGGAGGCCTTGCAGGCGCTCAGTGTGTCGGTGGAAGACGCCGACGCGCACACGCAGGCCGAGCAGGCCTTGTTTGGTGAGCCGGGCATGCCGCCACCGCAGTCGGGCTGGCAGCGCTCGCGCGTGACCGCCTTGTTTGAATCCACCGAACTGGCTCAGGAGGGCGCGCTGCTGCTGGCCGCCCAAGATTTTTTTGAAGGTTGCCAGTGCCTGTCGGTTGCGGCCGTCCCTGAGCAGGACTGGGTGAGGCTGACGCAAGCGCAATTTGCCCCAGTGGCCATCACCGACGACTTTTGGATCGTGCCGACCTGGCATGAGCCGCCCGCCCAGGCCCGGCAAGTGATCCGGCTCGATCCGGGCCTGGCTTTTGGCACGGGCACGCATCCCACCACCCGCATGTGCTTGGCCTGGTTGGCCGGCGATCGGGTTGGGCCGCTCGGGCGGGTGCTCGACTACGGCTGCGGCTCGGGCATCTTGGCCATCGGCGCGGGCAAGTTCGGTGCCACATCCATTGATGCGGTGGACATCGATGAGGCGGCAGTACAGGCCACCCTGGACAACGCGCAAGCCAACGCGGTGGTGCTGCGTGCCGGTCTGCCCTCGCTGGCGCAGGGTCACTACGACACGGTGCTGGCCAATATCCTGGCCACACCCTTGAAGGTGCTCGCCCCCTTGTTGCGGGCCCATGTGGCTGCGGGCGGCTCTTTGGTGCTGGCCGGCATTTTGGAGCGGCAGGCTGACGAGTTGCGCACCGCTTATGCGCCCTACTGCGAGCTTGATGTCGCTCAGGCCCAAGAGGGCTGGGTACTGATGACCGCTCGTTGCTGAGGGCTGAGCCGCCGCAGCCTGCCCAATAGTTCGGACCTCTACAATAAGGTCTGCGCCGAGCGGGCCTGAAGGCCTGCTTTTTCATGCCCTCGCGGCTTTTGAACGAACCTCTCACACCCCTATGCCTGCCCTGATCTGCGGTTCCCTGGCCTTTGACACCATCATGAGTTTTCCGGGGCGTTTTGCGCAGCAGATCCTGCCCGAGCAACTGCACATCCTCAACGTCTCCTTCCTGGTGCCGCAGTTGCGCCGTGAGTTTGGCGGCTGCGCTGGCAATATCGCGTACAGCCTGCAGCAACTCGGCGGTGTACCGCTGCCCATGGCCACTGTGGGCAGCGATGGCGCGGGTTACACCGCCCGGCTGCGCTCTCTGGGCATCAGCACCGAGTTCATTCGGGAGATGGCCGACAGCTACACCGCGCAGGCCATGATCATGACCGATCAGGACAACAACCAGATCACCGCCTTTCATCCGGGTGCCATGGGCTTTGCGCACCAGACGCGCATCGAAGCGAGGGCCGACATCAAGCTGGGCATCATTTCGCCCGACGGACGCCAGGCCATGACCGAGCATGCCGAGCAGCTGCATGCGGCTGGCATTGCGTTCGTTTTCGATCCGGGCCAGGGCCTGCCCATGTTCGACGGCGATGAGCTCGCGCACTTCGTGAAGCTCGCCACCTGGGTCACCGTCAACGACTACGAGGCCCGGCTGCTCAGTGAGCGCATGGGTCTGTCGATCGGGGAGATTTCCAAGCGGGTCGAGGGACTGGTGGTCACGCTCGGCGGGCATGGTTGTGAGGTTTGGGTCGACGGCCACAAGACCGTGGTCGATCCGGTCAAGGCCGAACAACTGGTAGACCCTACCGGCTGCGGCGATGCGTTTCGTGGTGCCTTGCTCTACGGGCTCGAGCGCGGCTGGTCGCTGGCCCGCTGCTGCGAACTGGGTAACCGCGTGGGCGCTCACAAGATCGCCACTCCGGGTTGCCAGAACTACACCCTAGACCATCTGCGGCCCGGCTGAGTCACCCGGCATGCGGCGGCGGTTTTTTCACGCCTTGCCATCATCACGCCCGGCAGTCGCAAACTCGGGTGCGTTCAAAGCCGGATTGAGGCGCACTTCTGGCGCCCTGAATGAGCGTTCGAGTGCCTGCTGCAGAGCTTGCCAGTTGGCCCGGTCAGCGGCCTGTGGGTTCAGCAGCAATTGCTTGAGCCGATTGCTGTGGCCGCGTTCGATGTGCAGGTCGCGCTGATTCAGGCCGAGCAGCTTGGCCAGCCACTTGATCAGCGCCTCATTGGCTTTGCCATCGACGGGCGGCGCTTGCAGGCGAATCTTCAGAGCCTGCTGTCCCGGTTCGCCATGCAAGCCATCAATGGCCGTCTGCCGGGCATTGGGAAGCACTTGCACGCGCAAACAAAGATGGCCTCGCCCGTCGGTGATCATGAATGCGAATTTGGGCCACTTCAGCGCAATGGGCTGGCGTGATTGAGTCGGCTGGTTCATTGCAAACGGGCTGGGCAAAGTGCGGCGGCGCGGGACGCTTAATTCACCGCAGCATGAAAAAAGCCCAACATCTTTCGATGTCGGGCTGATGGGCAGAGTTACCTTACTGCTCAGGGCTTGCCGGCCGTGGGAAACGGCCAGGCGGCTTGCGGGTTCAGAGTGGTCTGAGCCGCAGGGGCAGCCGGGGCAGCGGGTGCTTTCGCAGCAGGCTTCTTGGCAGCTTTCTTGGCAGCGGGCTTTTTAGCAGCAGGCTTTTTGGCAGCTGCTTTTTTGGCCGGGGCCTTCTTCACGGCCGCTTTTTTGGCCGCGGGCTTTTTGGCTGCGACTTTCTTGGCAGGCGCCTTCTTGGCCGGGGCCTTCTTCACAGCGGCCTTTTTGGCCGGGGCCTTCTTCACAGCGGCCTTTTTGGCCGGGGCCTTCTTCA
>JAXITB010000003.1:0-26520 GCA_034680305.1 Polaromonas sp.
CCGGTGGTGGTTTCGGGGCTGCCGAACATCACGCCGATCTTCATGCGGATCTGGTTGATGAAGATGACGGTGCAGTTGGCCTTCTTGATGGTGGCGGTGAGCTTGCGCAGGGCCTGGCTCATGAGGCGGGCCTGCAGGCCGGGCAGAGAGTCGCCCATCTCGCCTTCGATTTCGGCCTTGGGCGTGAGCGCGGCGACCGAGTCGACGACGATCAGGTCGACCGCGCCGGAACGGGTGAGGGCGTCGACGATCTCCAGGGCTTGCTCGCCGGTGTCAGGCTGCGAGATCAGCAGGTCATGCAGGTTGACGCCCAGTTTCTGCGCGTACTGGATGTCCAGGGCGTGTTCGGCGTCAACGAAGGCGCAGGTGCCACCCAGGCGCTGCATTTGCGCGATGACCTGCAAGGTCAGCGTGGTCTTGCCCGAGGACTCCGGGCCGTAGATTTCGATGACCCGCCCGCGCGGCAGGCCACCGACGCCCAGGGCGATGTCCAGGCCCAGCGAACCGGTGGACACCACCTGGATGTCTTCGGCGGTCTCGCCGGCCCCCAGGCTCATGATGGTGCCTTTGCCAAACTGCTTTTCGATCTGCGCCAGCGCGGCCTGCAGGGCTTTGGCTTTTTCGGTGTTCAGGGCTTTGAGAGGTGCGTCCATGAAAAACTCCTTGAAAATCAGTGGCTTACCGGTGAATTAGGTTGAATCCTGCTTGTGTGGATGAAAGCACAGGCTGGATGCATGACCAGTACTTTATCAGGGTGTCTTCGGAAGTAAATCCATTATTTGGTCAGTTTGCCTTACCATTAAGGCATGTCTTATTCCCTTCCTGATGAGGACGATCACGGCTGGCGCCTGACCCACTTGGGCCGCTTGCTGGGCCACAGCCTGCGCCGCTTTGATGCCCGCGTGCTGCAGCTCATGGCGCGCGATCCCCAGGTACCGCTGGCCTTGTCCAACCTGGCGGCCCGTGAGCAAATTGGCGCGGCGCACATCCACATCACCCGCCACCTGGCCGTCGGCGGTTCGCGCCTGACGGAGCTGGCCTCGAGCGCGGGCATGAGCAAGCAAGCCATGGGTGACTTGGTGGACCAGTGTGAGGCTTGGGACTTGGTGCGGCGTGAGCCGGACCCCCAGGATCGGCGTGCCCGCCAGGTGGTTTTTACCGATACCGGCCTGCTTTGGCTGGAGGCTTTTCGCCGGGCGGTGGCCCAGGCGCAGGCTGAGTTTGGCCAAGCCGTGGGCGAGCAGGTCGCTACCGTGGTCATGCTCGGGCTGGAGGCCTATGCCGATGGTTATGAGCCTTGAAATCAATTCGGCTCGGTCGATCTGACCCGTCACCTCTAGTCAGCCCGCAGTCTCAGCGCCTAGAATGGCCCTAACCAGCCTGGGGGAAAGGGCGGCGCACAGGAGGGGCACGGCAGATGCCCACAGCCGCCCGGTTCGGGGCTGGGTCAAGGAGACCGCCATGCGAATTTTGATTGCCGAAGACGACCAGGTTTTGGCCGACGGCCTGCTTCGAACCCTGCGCGCCTCGGGCGCTGCCGTTGATCATGTGGCCAGCGGCTCGGAAGCCGATGCGGCCCTGATGACCAACTCCGAGTTCGACCTGCTCATTCTCGATCTGGGTTTGCCCCGCATGCATGGGCTGGAAGTACTCAAGCGCATGCGCGCCCGTGGCAGCGTCATCCCGGTGCTCATCCTGACCGCCGCCGACAGTGTGGACGAGCGGGTCAAGGGCCTGGATTACGGGGCCGACGACTACATGGCCAAGCCGTTTTCGCTGCAAGAACTCGAAGCGCGTGTGCGGGCCCTGACCCGGCGCGGCATGGGCGGGGCCAGCAGCACCATCAAGCATGGCCCCATGGTCTATGACCAGGCCGGGCGCGTGGCCACCATCGATGGGCACATGGTCGAGTTGTCGGCCCGTGAGCTGGGTTTGCTCGAAGTGTTGCTGCAGCGGGCCGGCCGACTTGTGAGCAAAGATCAACTGGTCGAGCGCCTGTGCGAATGGGGCGAAGAGGTGAGCAACAATGCCATCGAGGTCTACATTCACCGTCTGCGCAAGAAAATCGAAAAGGGCCCGATCCGCATTGCCACCGTCCGCGGCCTGGGCTATTGCCTCGAGAAGATTCCCTGATTCGCTGCGTCTGATCGCCCCATCGGGCGTGCTGGTGGAGCCATTACTGCCCGGGGCCCTGACGTGAAAATCTTTCAGCGCGAAAAGCGCAGCCTGTTTGGCGAGATCCTCGACTGGATGCTCACGCCTTTGCTGCTGCTGTGGCCGATCAGCCTGGCGCTGACTTGGCTGGTCGCGCAAAACATTGCCGGCAAGCCCTTCGACCGGGCGCTCGAATACAACGTGCAGGCCCTGGCCAAGCTGGTGGTGGTGCGCGAGGGCAAGCCCTTTATTTCCTTGCCTGCCCCGGCGCGGGAGATTTTGCGCGCCGACGACAGCGATCAGGTGTACTTTCAGATTCGCCACAGCCGTGGCGAATTGCTCGCCGGCGAGCATGACCTGCCGGCGCCGCCACCCGAGAACAGACCCGTTGACGGCGAGGTGCGCCTGCGCGAGGACCTGATGCAAGGCCAAGAGGTACGCGTGGCCTACACCTGGGCCACGGTTGATACGCCGCAGCCGGAGCTGATCTTGATTCAGGTGGCTGAAACGCTGGAAAAGCGCAAGACCCTGGCCACTGAGATCGTCAAGGGCGTGATGGTGCCGCAGTTTGTGACGCTGCCGCTGGCGGTGCTGCTGGTCTGGCTGGCGCTGGTGCGCGGCATTCGGCCGCTGGCCCAGCTCGAGCGGCGCATCCGGGCGCGTAAGGCCGATGACATGAGTGCACTCGATGAGTCGGTGGTGCCCGAGGAGGTGGCGCCCCTGGTGTCGTCGATCAACGACCTGCTCAGCCGTCTGAAGGCCTCGCTGAGTACGCAAAAGCGGTTTCTGGCCGACGCCGCGCATCAGCTCAAGACACCGCTGGCGGGGCTGCGCATGCAGGCCGATTTGGCGCAGCGCCAGTCCGACGCCGAGGAGCTGCGCAAGTCGCTGCAGCAGATTGGCCGGGCCAGTGTGCGCGCCACCCACACCGTCAACCAACTGCTGGCGCTGGCCCGAGCCGAGACCACCGGCCGCAGCCTGGCCAAGTCGCAGATTGATCTGGTCGATGTGATCAGCGATGCGATCCAGGAGTCGCTGCCGCGCTCGCTCGACAAGCGGATCGATCTGGGCTACGAGGGGCCGCAGGCTGGACAGGCGCCCAGCACGCTGGAGGGCAATGGCACCTTGCTCAAGGAGATGGTGCGTAACCTGATCGACAACGCCATCAACTACACGCCCGAGGGCGGACAGGTGACCGCTCGGCTGTTGGCCGACCGTTTCAGCGGCTCCTTGGTGCTGCTGGTCGAAGACACCGGGCCGGGCATCGCGGCAGCCGAGCGCGAGCTGGTGTTTCAGCCCTTTTACCGCGCTCTGGGCACCAATGTGGATGGCTCGGGCCTGGGTCTGGCCATCGTGGCCGAAATCGCGCATCAGCATGGCGCCGAGGTCAGCGTTGACAGCTGCGGCCTGCCCGCCCCTTGCCCCGGTACCCGGGTGACGGTGCGGTTTCAGCCAAGGTCCGGCATCTGAACGCGTCCGGGTGGGTGCTTGCGGGGTTCATCAGGCCTGACCTGTACTTGAGGAGCAAACGCTTGTCCTTAACAAGTCTCGGCCAAGACATGGCATGACCGGCCCTGGGGCCGACGGTCTGCGAAGGCTGTGACTGAGGGCTCCGGCGGGAAACCGCTGCTTGCATCGGCAAGCCGACCAGGGATTGCCTTCTTGACTTCTTGATATATGAAAAATAATATTTCCATTCCCCCGAGACATACCGTCGCAGCCGGGTTGAATGGAGAGGCGTCGAACATGAAGATTGCGGTTCTGGGAGGCGGGCACGGTGCCTATGCCGCCGCCGCCGACCTGTCACTGGCCGGCCATGAGGTGCGCCTTTGGCGCCGCGATGCACAGGCGCTCGCCCCGGTCCGACAGGCCGCGAGCATCATTCTCAAGGATGCCGAAGGCCGGCGTGAGGTGCCCATCGCTCTGGCCTCCCCCGACATCGGCCTGACCGTTCGCGGTGCCCGGCTCATTGTGATTGCCGCGCCTGCCGTCGCGCAGTGCGATATCGCCGTCCAACTCGGACCGCATCTGGTCGATGGGCAGGTGGTGTTCTTGCCGCCAGGCACTTTCGGCAGTTTCGTGATGTCGCAGCAGGTCCGAGCTGCGGGCAACCGGGCCGACGTCCTCTGGGCTGAAACGGGCACGCTGCCCTGGCTGGCGCGTAAGCACGGCGAACGTGAGGTCAACCTCACCATCCGTGCGGTACGCTTGCCCACAGGGGTGTATCCGGCTGGCCGAGCCGACGAGGCGTTGGCCGTGATCGCGCAGGCTTTCCCCAGTGTCCACGCGTGCGGCGACGCGCTCTCTGGGGCGCTGATGAATGCGGGGCCCATCATTCACCCGCCCCTGGTCGTGATGAACGCAGCACCGCTGCAGCACTTTGAGCGCTGGGACATTCACAACGAGGGCACCCAGCCATCGGTTCGTGCAGTCACCGACCGGTTGGACCTCGAGCGGATGGCGGTGCGGGAGGCCTTGGGCTATGGTGCGCCGCATTACCCGCTGGCCGACCACTACACGACCGACCGCTGGATGTATGGCGATGCGCACAAGCGCTTGGTCAAGTCCGGCGATTGGCGCGAAACGATTGACCTTCATCACCACCGTTATGTGACCGAGGACATCGAGATGGGCCTGGCCTTCCTGGCGTCTGTTGCCCGCTGGGCGGGGGTTGACGCGCCCATCACCCAGGGGCTGCTGGCGATTGCAGGCGGCTGGCAAGGGCGTGACCTGCGCTCGGGTCCCCGCACATTGGAGTGCCTGGGTTTGGCGCAGCTCGATCGAATCATGCTGCAGCGTCTGCTGCACGAGGGGCAATAGGCCGTGGCGCGCTTCGCAGCCGCCGGCGCTGGCCGCATGGGTCGCGGTATCGCCGCTGCTTTTGCCTGGGCCGGTCATCGCATTGCCTTGGTTGACCTGCGCCAGCGAACGGCTGAAGCGGCGGCGCGTTTGAGGCAGGAGGCGTTTGCCGAGATTCGGGCCAGCCTGGACGCCTTGGCGCAGCTGGGCGCACTTGAGCCTCAGGCGATTGACACGCTGATGCAGCGCATCGAATGGTCTGATGGCGAGGCCGCAGCGCAGGCGCTGAGCCAGGCCGAGTTGGTCTTCGAGGGTGTGCCCGAAACCCTGGCGGCCAAGCGCGAAGCCTTTGAGCTGTTGTCGCGGTATTGCCGGGCCGATGCGGTTCTCACTTCCACCACCAGCAGTATCCTGGTGACAGACATCGCGCCGCTGGTTTCGCACCCCGAGCGGTTTTTGAACATGCACTGGCTCAACCCGGCCTATCTGATTCCCGTGGTCGAGATCAGCACGCATCCGGGCACTTCGGCGCAGGTGGTCGCGCGAACTCGTGCCATCATGCAATCCATCGGCAAACTGCCGGTCGTGTGCGGCGTTGCGCCTGGTTTTATCGTCCCGCGCTTACAGGCTTTGGTCATGAACGAAGCCGCGCGCATGGTGCAAGAGGGTGTGGCATCGGCCGAAGACATCGACACCGCCACCCGGTACGGGATGGGCCTGCGTTTCGCGGCCATCGGGGTGGTCGAGTTCATCGACTTTGGCGGGGTGGACATCCTTCACCATGCCAGCCGCGAAATGGCGGGCTCCATCAACCCGGATCGCTACGCTGAGCCGGCCATCGTGGCGCGTTTGATGGCGCAGGGTCACTTGGGCTTGAAGACGGGCAGCGGGTTCTATGACTATGGGGATCGCGACGCCGCCGCCTACCGCCGCGATGTGCTCTCGCGAACACTGGGCATGCTGCGGCATGCGGGTTTGTGGCGGCCCGCGGCCCTGAAGGACGTGGAGGGCGACTGACCATGTGTTGTACCGTGACTCGGCATTTCGCCGATCTGCCACACGGGCAGGTGCATTACGCTGCCTGCGGGGACCCCAGCGCGATCCCGGTGCTGCTTCTGCATCAGACGCCGCGCAGCTGGTTGGAGTATGCCCAAGTGCTACCGGTATTGGGCACGCGCTACCGTGCGATTGCCATGGATACCGTGGGATTCGGCGATTCGGCACCCCTGACGGGAGCGGTGTCCATCGAGCGCTGGGCCCAGGTGGGGGTGGGCCTGCTCGACGCCTTGGGCCTAGATCGCGTGCACGTGGTGGGCCATCACACCGGCGGTGTGATCGCGGTGGAGCTGGCCGCCACGTATGGCCGGCGGGTGCGCTCTTTGGTGTTGTCGTCCACACCCTACACGAACGAGGCCTTTCGTGCGGTTCGCGCGCAGCGGCCACCGATTGACGAGGTTCAGGCCAGCCCCCACGGCGACCACCTCGTTGCGATGTGGCGCAAGCGACAGGCTTTCTATCCCGAGGATCGGGCCGATTTGCTGCAGGCTTTCGTGCTGGATGCGCTCAAGGTCAAGGGCGACGTGGAAGGCGGGCACCGTGCTGTGGCGCGCTATGAAATGGAGAGCAAGGTGCAACACTTGCATCAATCCACGCTCATCATTCACGCCCCGCAGGATCCTTTTGCCTCGCCCCATACGGCCCAATGGCGCGACTTGCTGCCGCACGCTCAGGTGGTCCAAGTGCCCGGCGGCATGGTTCCCCTGCCCGACCAGTTGCCTCAGGCTTTCGCCCAAGCGGTTCTGGACTTTCTCGACGGGGCCGATCGATAGCGGCCTCGATCGGTGCGGCGATGCGCTCGGGTCAGTGCAGGCTGCGATTGAGCATCGGTGGAAGCGGCGGGCTCAGGCGTCGTCGGGACCCGTCAGCGCGATCCCGCCCGGCGGCTCGTTGAGCGCGATGATCTGGCGCAGCAGGGTCTTAAGGCCCGCCACTTGATCGTGACCGAGGGGCAGCAATATGCGTGCTTCATGGTCACGCGCCTGGCCGATCAGGTCAGACACCAACCGAGTGCCCTTGGGTGTGATCGACACCAGGGTGATGCGACGGTCGGTCTGGTGCGCCAGACGACGGACTTCGCCGCGTGCCTCTTGGCGATCGAGCACGCGAGTCACAGTGGGCTGCTTCATCACCACGAACTGCGCCAGCCGCCCGATCGGCACCGGCCCGCTGCCCGCCAAAGAGGCCAGGATCCGCCACTCTGAGACGGTAAAGCCGCGACTGCGGGCGATCTTATGGAACTCTTCGGCCACCAAGGCATGCGCCTGAGCCATCAGCGCTGGCAGATAGTCAGCGATGAAGGGCAGCTCCGGTTTGGGCATGGTGCTTGTCTTTTTGATGCGCATGTTGCGAGTGTGCCGATTTTTGACTCCGTACAAACCATCCCATGACTTTTCATGGATTTTCATATAAATTACCGCAAAGGGCATCGGGGCGCAATGGTGCAGTTCCGATGGGTTAGGAGGCGGCATGGTTTGCCAGTCATTGCCTGAGGAACACAAGCTACTGCGCCGAGCGGGGTGGTCGGCTGCTTTTTGCAGAGCACTTGGCCGCATCCCCCTGTCGAGACAAAACGCATGATTGCCGTGCCCGTCTCCTACCGCCACAACCCGCAGGCCATCGCCGCCCTGGTCAGGCCAGACCAGGTCCACCGAGATCTCTACATCCATCCCGAAATTTTCGAGCTGGAACAGGAGCATTTCTTTGCCAACACCTGGATTTACGCCGGCCACGACAGTCAGATCCCCAAGGCGGGAGACTACCTGACCGTCACCATCGCCGGGCGACCGCTGATCGTGGTGCGCCATACCGACAACAGCGTGCGGGCCATGATGAACCGGTGTGCCCACAAGGGCTCGCGCCTGGTCAGTGAGCCCTGTGGTCACACCGGCAAGTCGTTTCGCTGCCCTTACCACGCTTGGTCCTATCGGACGGATGGCTCGCTGCTGGCGATCCCGGTCAAAAACGGCTACGAAGCCACGAATTTTTCGTCGTGTGAAGCATCGAAGGGGCTGGTGACCGTCAACAACCTGCGCCTGTACCGGGGCTTCATCTTCGTGAAGATCAGCGACGCCGGGCAAAGTTTCGAGGAATATTTCGGCGAGTCCTTGAGCTCCATCGACAACATGGCCGACCGATCGCCCGAGGGCGAGTTGGAGATCGCCGGTGGGTGCTTTCGCTATGTGCATGATTGCAACTGGAAGTTGTTCGTTGAGAATCTGAATGACACCATGCATCCGATGGTGGCTCACGAGTCCTCGGCCGGCACGGCACAGCGGCTATGGAAGGACAAGCCCGCAGACGCCCCCAAGCCCATGGCCATCGAGCAGTTCGTGCCTTTCATGTCGACCTATCCCTTTTTCGACGACATGGGCGTGCGCGTCTTTGACAACGGCCACAGTTTCTCCGGGGTTCACTTCTCCATCCACAGCAAGTATTCAGCCATCCCGCAATACGATGGGGCGATGAAAGCGGCTTATGGCGAGGAGCGCGCCGCGCAAATACTGTCTCTGGCTCGCCACAACACGGTGTACTACCCCAGCCTGACCATCAAAGGTGCGATCCAGACCATCCGGGTGGTGCGGCCTGTCTCCGTGGACAAAACCATCATCGAAAGCTGGAACTTTCGCCTCAAGGGTGCCCCCGATGCGCTGCTGGCGCGAACATGCACCTATAACCGCCTGATCAACTCGTCGTTCTCGGTGGTGGGCGCCGATGATCTGCATGCTTACCGCGGCATTCAGAGGGGGCTTCACGCCAGCGGCAACCCTTGGATCAGCCTTCACCGTAACTTCAGCGAAGCTGAAATGGGGCAGGCCGATGTCACCACCAACGGCCTGAGCGAGATTTCGATGCGCAACCAATACCGGGCTTGGGTGAAGTCCATGACCGTGACGATGTCAGCAGGAGTGGGAGCATGACCGAGGTGAGCGACAAGGACCTGATCAACTTCGTGGTGAGCGAAGCGCGCCTGTTGGATGCCAAGGATTACGACGCCTGGAACGCCCTTTTTACCGACGATGCGATTTACTGGATCCCTGCGGCGCCTGGCCAGAAGGATGAAATGACCCACATTTCGCACATGTACGAGGACAAACTGCTGCGGGACCTGCGCATCGAACGATTTAAGAGTCCCAGGGCGTTCTCGCAGCAGCCCCCGAGCCGGTGCCACCACTTGCTGCAAACGCCCACGGTGGAGTCGCGTAATGCATCGGCGAACCACTTTGTGGTGCGCACCGAATTCCACTACACCGAGGCCCAGGGCGATGACATGCAGTTTTATGTAGGCACCTTCACCCATCATCTCAAGTGGGTGGACGGCGCGCTGAAGATGACCCTCAAGAGGGTGGACTTGCTCAATTGTGATGCTGCCCTGCCGGCGGTACAGCTTTTCATCTGAGCTCCGCATGACCACTGCCATCGACTCGGTTTACCAGCGCTTTGCAGCCACCGCCGTCCAGCGACCGCAGGCCGACGGCCTGTGGGTTGAGTCCGTCACGGCAGCGGCCTACGGCATTGCGGCGGGACCCATCTGCTGGGGCGATGCGGCGGCAGAGGTTGAACGGCTGCGGGCCGCTTATGCGGCTGCTGGCTACGGTCACGGACACCGAGTGGCGCTGATGCTGGAAAACCGGCCGGCCTTCCTTTTTCACTGGCTTGCGCTCAACGCCAATGGCTGCAGTGTGGTGCCGCTGCACGCCGATCTGCGCGCGGCCGAACTTGAATACATGGTGGGTCACAGCGAGGTGCTGTTGGCCGTGGTGCTGCCCGGACGCGTGGCTGACCTGCAAGCGGCTGCACGTCTGGCCGGGCAGGCTTGTGCGGCAGTTTCCTACGAGCTCGTCGGCCATGAACCATTGCCGACTGCGGCGAGGACGGCGCCCAGGGTCGCTGAGCCGGTGGGCCTGTCCACGGAGTGCGCGCTGCTCTATACCTCTGGAACCACAGGCCGGCCCAAGGGATGCCGCCTGACCAATGATTACTTTTTGCGAGCCGGGCGTTGGTACGCGCAACTCGATGGCATATGCGGGGTCCGACCCCATGCTGAGCGCATCATCACCCCGCTGCCGCTCAATCATGTGAACGCGATGGCGTTTTCCGCCATGGTGGTGTGGACCGCGGGTGGCTGCTTGGTTCAGCTCGATCGCTTTCACCCCGCCACCTGGTGGGACAGTGTGCGAGAAAGCAATGCAAGCATCTTGCATTACCTGGGGGTGATGCCCGCCATGCTGCTGGCAGCGCCGGCCGGTCAGTCGGATCGCCAGCATAACGTACGTTGGGCCTTTGGTGCGGGCGTTGACCGCAGCAATCACGCAGCCTTCGAAGAGCGTTTCGGCCTGCCTTTGGTCGAGGCCTGGGCCATGACCGAGACCGGTGCGGCTGCCTGCATCATGGCCAATCATGAGCCGCGCCAGGTCGGTACACATTGCTTTGGCAAACCGGCGTCCTTCGTACAGGTGCGCCTGGTGGACGAAGCCGGCCATGACGTGGCGGTGGGCGAGCCAGGCGAGTTGCTGGTCCGTTCGGCCGGGCCCAACCCGCGCGCGGGTTTCTTCAGCGGCTACCTGAAGGACCAAGCCGCCACCGAGGAGGCCTGGTCCGGTGACTGGCTCCATACCGGCGATGTGGTGCGGGCTGACGCGCAGGGCCTGCTTTATTTTGTTGACCGCCGAAAAAACGTCATTCGCCGCAGCGGTGAGAACATCTCTGCACTGGAGGTCGAGAGTGTGCTCAATCAGCATCCAGCGGTAAAAACTGCCGCGGTAGCCGCTACGCCCGACGCGGTCCGAGGCGACGAAGTCATGGCCTGCATCGTCACCCGTGAGCGCGTGGCGCCTGAAGGCCGCGACGCGCTCGCCCGCAGCCTGGTCGACCACGTACTGCAACGCCTGGCCTACTACAAGGCGCCGGGTTACGTGGCTTTCGTGGATGCGCTGCCGCTGACGGTCTCGCAGAAGATCCAGCGCGGACAACTCAAGGAATTGGCTCGCACCCTGCCCGGCCAGCCGAACTGCCTGGACACCCGCGACCTGAAGAAAAGGGGCGCCCCGTGAGCGCCCGTCGCCTCGGATACGAAGGCGTGGCGGTGGCGGTTCCCGTCACCGTGCCCTATCAGCGTTACGCGACCCAAGGCGCACATTGGTTCGTGGGGCAGGCCCTCAAAGGATTGCTGGACGCCTCTGGTCTGGACAAGCGCCAGATCGATGGGCTGACGATCAGCAGCTTTTCGCTGGGTCCCGACACCGCCGTCGGCGTTACCCAGCACATGGGTCTCACCCCCCGATGGCTGGACCACATCCCGACCGGCGGTGCCTCGGGTGTGATGTCCTTGCGCCGGGCAGCGCGTGCCGTGCAGTGCGGGGATGCCGACGTTGTGGCCTGTGTGGCTGCCGATACCAACCGGGTGGACTCCTTTCGTCAGATGCTGGGCGGCTTTTCCACTTTCGCACGTGACGCGAGCTACCCCTACGGCTCGGGCGGCCCCAACTCTATCTTTGCCTTCATCACCGCCAACTACATGCGCATCTACGGTGCGACTCGAGAGGATTTCGGTCGCATCGCCGTGGCCCAACGTGACAATGCGCTGAAAAATCCCAATGCCCTTTTCAAGAAGCCGCTGACGATGCAAGAGTACATGGGCGCTCGGCCGATCTCTGACCCGATTCACCTGTTCGATTGCGTGATGCCTTGCGCCGGCGCCGAGGCCTTCTTGGTGATGCGCGAGGACAAGGCGCGCGAACTCGGCCTCGCGCATGTCCTGGTACGCGGCGCCATTGAGCGCCATAACGCCTATGCGCAGGACCCGGTGATGGTTCGCGGTGGCTGGCTCATGGACCGCGACGAGCTCTATGCCCAGGCTGGCGCGCGGCCCGCTGACGTGGACTTCATTCAGACTTACGACGATTACCCGGTCATCGTGATGCTGCAATTCGAGGATCTGGGCTTTTGCGACAAGGGCGAGGGGCCGCAGTTTGTGCGGACCCGCACACTCACCAGCGATGGAGACTTTCCCAACAATACCGGCGGTGGGCAGTTGTCGTGCGGCCAGCCTGGCGCAGCCGGGGGCTTCATGGGCATGACCGAGGCGATCCGCCAACTGACCGGCACCGCGGGCGAACGGGCTGTGCGCAACGCCAAGCTGGGCTTGGTCACCGGGTTTGGCATGGTGACCTACGACCGGTGCCTTTGCACCGGCGCTGTTCTCCTGGGGGCCGCGTCATGACGATGCCTTTGATGAAGCCACCGCGCAAGAATCCGGTTCTGCGCACGCCGCAGATGAATCTCCCGCCCTGGGCGCGCGGGCGTGTTGCCCTGGGCATGACGGCGGCAGCCGCGTTGGGGCGGTTCGAGCTGCAGGTGTGTCAAGACTGCGGCCACCTTCAGTACCCACCCCGTGAGGCCTGCCACCACTGCCTCTCGGCGCGCCTGAAGTGGCGCGCTCAGGACGGCAGGGGTACGCTGCTTTCGCAGTCGACGCTGCATCACAGCAACGATCTCTTTTTTCGCGAGCGCCTGCCCTGGCGACTCGGTTTTGTACAACTCGATGCGGGTCCCACGGTCATCGTTCACCTTCATGACGAGATCGGTGAGGCGCCTCAGCGCGTATGCGTGGGCGCGCGACTGGACCGCGCAGGTCAGGCGGTTCTGGTCGGGTTTCCAGAGCAAGGAAGTGAACACATGGCAGACGACCGCATGCTTCGAGAAATGTCCAGTGATCCAAAATTCCGAAAAGTGCTGGTCACCGATGGCAAGTCCGCGGTGGGCCAGGCCATGGTCAAAGCCTTGGCCAAGGCTGGCGCAGACATCATTTGGGTGGGCTACGCCGAGCCCTGGAAAAAACTGCCCGGATTGGACGGCATCACGTCGCTGCCGCAGGTGACCCTGGTGCCGCTGGATCTGTCCAACGAGCGATCGGTCGCGGAACTGGCCGGTGAGATTGGCGGCAAGGTGGACATCGTGATCAATAACGCGGAAGTTCACCGCACCTTCGGCATTGGCGCGCGCCGAGGCACCGACGCCGCCCGCGCCGAAATGGAGATCAACTACTTTGGCCTGTTGCGCCTGGCCCAGGCCTTCGGGCCTGCACTGCGCGGGCGCGCCGCGGACGGCGTCATGCACGCCACGGCCTGGGTCAACTTGCTGTCGGTCTACGCGCTTTCCAATTTTCCGCCGCATGGCACATTTTCAGCCTCCAAGGCAGCGGCCCTGTCTCTGGCTCAGTGTCACCGGGCCGAGATGCGGCCGGCCGGAATCCGCGTCATCAATGTATTCCCCGGCCCCATTGACGACGAGTGGAACCAGAACCTGCCACCGCCCAAGCTGGCGCCTGCGGCCTTGGCCAGTGCCGTCGTCAGCGCGCTGCGCGAGGGCATTGAGGACGTTTATCCGGGGGAGGTCGCTCAAGAGTGGCTCGAGCGCTGGCGTGAAAGCCCAAAGGTGCTCGAGCGCGAGATCGCCGCCGGAGGTGCGCAATGAACCCGTCCACGCTTTCCGCCGTCGCCCTGGCCTTGGCCAGTGGCCGTATTCGGGTGATCGACCTTACGCAGACCTTGACGCCAGAGTTCCCGCAGATCGCGCTGCCGCCCGAGATGGGTCAGTGCTGGCCCTTTCGGATTGAGGAGATCTCGGCCTACGATGACCGCGGCCCGGCCTGGTACTGGAATAATTTCTCCTGCGGTGAGCATACGGGGACCCACTTTGATGCGCCCATTCATTGGATATCGGGTCGCGACCTGCCCCACAACTCGGTCGATACGATCCCGGTGCAGAACTTCGTTGCGCCGGCATGCGTCATCGATTGCAGCGAGCAGGCGCGGGCCAATTCGGACTACCTGCTCACGGTTGCCGACATTGAGGCCTTTGAGCAACGACATGGCCGGATTGGCCCGGGTCACTGGGTGCTGATGCGGACCGACTGGTCCAAGCGAACCGATCCCGAGGCCTATCAGAACTTCGATGAGACGGGTCAGCACACGCCCGGGCCGTCCAGCGAGGCGGCCCAGTTCCTTGTCGAGCAGCGCCAGGTCCTGGGCTTCGGCTCCGAGGCCATTGGTACGGATGCCGGGCAGGGCTACCACCTGCGCCCCCCTTATCCCTGCCACTACTTCATGCACGGCGCTGGCCGCTTCGGTCTGCAATGCCTGACCAATCTCGACCTGCTACCACCGACGGGCGCTCTGTTGATTTGCCCGCCGCTGAAGATCCAAAAGGGCAGTGGCAGTCCATTGCGGGTGCTGGCTTTGGTGGAGGATGCCCGATGAGTGATCCACGTGTTGCTGTTGTCACCGGCGGCAGCGCCGGTATCGGCTTGGCGATCTGTCAGGATCTGCTCGAGCGTGGCTACCAGGTCGTCTCGATGGCGCGTCGCTCCTGCCCGATAGCGCACCCGCGCCTGCATAGCGTGGAAGTCGACCTGATGGACCGCCTAGCCACTGGCCAGGCCGCTGCAGATGTGGCCATGCGTTTCGATGTGTCCGTCATCGTGCACAACGCCGGCGTGATCCGTCCCGCCCTGCTGCCCGAAGTCAAGCTCGACGATTTGCAGGCGCTGATGGAATTGCACCTGGGCTGCGTCATTCAGCTGGTGCAGGCGGCGCTACCGGGCATGCGCGCCCGCCGCCACGGACGGGTGATCCTCATGTCCTCGCGCGCCGCCCTGGGGGCGCAAACTCGCACGGCCTATTCTGCGACCAAGGCTGGCATGCTGGGCATGGCCCGTACCTGGGCGCTTGAACTGGCCGCCGATGGCATCACTGTCAATACCGTAGCCCCCGGTCCAGTGCACTCCGAGATGTTCTACGACGTCATTGCCGCCGGCAGCGAGCGCGAAAGGAAGTTGGCGGCGTCCATCCCCATGGGACGCATTGGAGAGCCCACCGATGTCGCGCGCGCCGTGGCCTTCTTCGCCGACGAGGCGGCCGATTTCATCACTGGTCAATTGCTGTATGTCTGCGGGGGGGCCAGCATCGGATCCCTCTCTCTGTGAGGGCAGTCATGACCGCCATGTCCAAGCGATATACCCAGCCTATGACCCGCGCGCAGGTCCATGCCTTGGTCCAGGAAGACCGCGTGCACCGTGACCTGTACACCAGTGCCGATCTGTTCGACCTGGAGCAGGAGCACTTGTTCGCTAACACCTGGAATTTTGTAGGCCACGCCAGCCAGGTGCCCAACGCGGGCGATTACGTGACGGTCACGCTGGCCGGTCGGCCGCTGTTGATGGTGCGACAGGCCGATGGTGTCATCGGCGTGCTGCATAACCGGTGCGCCCACAAAGGCGCTCAGCTGGTGTCTGCGCCCGCCGGCAACGTCGGTCGCGTCTTTCGTTGCCCCTACCACTCCTGGACCTACCGGCTCGATGGCGCGCCGGTGGCCGTGCCGCTGCGCGCCGGGTACGAGGGCACGGGCCTGGCGGCCTGCGAGTCTGGGGCCGGCATGGAGGCCGTGCGGCACGTGGTCACCTACCGGGGCTTCGTCTTTGCTCGCCTGAACGACGCGGGCCCTGACTTTGACGCGTACTGTGGTCCGATGTTGCGCGTCATCGACCTGCTGGTCGACCGCTCTCCTGTGGGCCAGCTGCAGGTCGCTGGTGGGTGTGTGCGCACCGTGGTGCGATGCAACTGGAAGATGTACGTCGAGAACATCAACGACACCGTGCATCCGCTGTCCACCCATGAATCGGCTACGGCAGCCGCCAAGGCGGTGTGGGCCGACATGCCGCAAGATGCCCCCAAGCCCATGGCGATGGAGCAGATCCTTCCTTTCGCTGCCGGCCACGACTTCTTCGATGGCATGGGCGGACGCATTCATCCCAACGGGCACAGCGTTCTTGGCACCCAATACAGCTTGCACTCGGCCTATGGGGCGCTGGCGGACTACGAGCAGTCGCTGCGCAACTCGCTCGGACAAGAGCGAGCCACCGAAGTCCTGCAACGTTCGCCGCAGAACGCTTTTATTTTCCCCAGCTTGTCGCTCAAGAGTTCTCCTCAGGCGATCCGCGTGATCCGACCACTGGCCGTTGACCGCACCTTGATCGAGGCATGGAGTTTTCGGGCTGAGGGTAGTCCCGAATTGCTGCTGCAGCGGGCTGTCACTTACAACCGACTGGTTTTCTCTCCGATGTCGGTGGTTGCACATGATGATCTGCACCTGTTCGAGAGCGCGCAAAAGGGCCTCACAGCCGGTCGCAACGAGTGGGTCAGCCTGCACCGGGGCCATCGACATGGAGAGTTCGATCGCCCGACGCAGGATGTCAACGGCACCAACGAAATCTTGATGCGCAATCAGTTCCGTGCCTGGGCGCAGTACATGGCCCTGACCCTTCGCTAGCCTTTTCCCGACCATTGATCCCCAACCCTAAGGAGACCTCACGATGCGATCACTTACCCGTTTGATGCTGGGTGCCACAGCGGCACTCGCCTTTGCGGCCACGGCCTCAGCCCAGGACCTGAAAGTCGGCCTCTCGGTCTCGCTGTCCGGACCGAACTCCTCGCTGGGCATTCCCTATGCCAACGGCATGAAGGCGGCAGTCGCCATGCAACCGGAGATCAACGGCCGCAAGGTACAATTGATCGTCCTGGACGACGGCTCCGACCCCACCGCCTCGGGCCGCAACGCGCGCAAGCTGGTCGAGGAAGAGAAGGTGGACGTCCTCATGGGCGGCTCAGGCGTGCCCGCCACCATCGCCATCTCCCAGGTGGGCCGCGAAAGCAAGACGCCCACGGTGGGCCTGTCCCCCATTCAGTTGTCGCCTGCAGAGGCCGATTGGACCGTCACCGTGGCCCAACCCCCGCAGCTGATGATCGACGCCGTGGTCGAACGGATGAAGGCCAACGGCGTGAAGACCGTGGGCTTCATCGGCTTTACCGATGCCTGGGGAGACCTCGTTTACAACGCGCTGGTCAAAGCCGCAGGGCCCGCCGGCATCAAGGTCCTGACCAACGAGCGCTATGCACGTGCCGATCAGTCCGTCAGCGGTCAGATCCTCAAGATCGTCGCCGCCCGTCCCGACGCAGTCATGACTGGCGGGGCCGGCACCCCGGGCGCGCTGCCTTACCTGGCCCTGCTCGAGCGTGGCTACAAGGGCGGCCTGTACGGACAACACGGTCTCGTGAATCCTGACTTCCTGCGCGTCGGTGGTGCGGCCATCAACGGCACCTACATCCCCACGGGCCCGGTGATCGTGGCCGACCAGTTGCCGGCCAACTACCCGACGAAGAAGGTCACCCAGGACTTTCGCGCCGCTTACCAGCGCGTGAACAACGCGCCCAGCACCGACGCCTTCTCGGCCTACTCCTTTGACGGCTACAGGGTCTTTGCCGACGCCGCCGCCCGCGCGCTGGCTGGTAACCGCCTGCAGCCGGGAACGCCGCAGTTCCGCGCTGCGCTGCGTGACGCGATTTTCAGCACCAAGGAGGTGGTCGGCGCTCACGGCGTCTACAACTTCAAGCCCGGTGACCTGTACGGCGTCGACAGCCGCGCCCGTGTCGTGGTGCGCGTCGAAAACGGCCAGTGGAAACTCGCTCCCTGATGCTGGACCTCTGACCACATGAACTGGGACGTCGCCCTCATCCTCATCATCGACGGCCTGGCCGGCGGAGCGGTTTATCTGCTCGCCGGCCTGGGGCTGGTGCTGGTGTTTTCGGTCACCCGCGTGGTGTTCGTACCCTTTGGCGACGTCGCCGCGTTCTCGGCCTTGAGCTTGGCCGCCATGGAGGCAGGCAAGCTGCCGGCCACCATATGGATGGTTCTGACACTGGCGGCGCTCACCGTGGCTGTGGAGATCGTGCAGGCGCTTCGCCAGGGGCAGGCTGCGCGCATCCCGCGCGCCATCCTCGGCTGGGGGGTGCTGCCGGCCTTGCCCTGTCTGTTTGCCTGGTCCGTGGCTGGTACGCAGGTCCCTGCCGTCGTGTCCATCACTGCCGCTGTGCTGCTGGTGATCCCGATCTCCCCCTTGATTGCACGCCTGGCGCTGCAGCCTATCGCCGATGCCTCGGTGCTGGTGCTCCTGATCGCCTCGCTGGCACTGCACTTCCTGCTGTCGGGCATGGGGCTGTTGTTTTTCGGGCCTGAGGGTTTTCGTACTTCACCCCTGGTGACCGGTGGCATCACGCTGCCTGGCGGTCTGCATGTCAACGGCCAGGTGATGCTGATGGTGTCCTCGGCCATCGTACTCAGCGCACTGTTTTTTCTGGCCTTCGAACGCACCGTGGCCGGCAAGGCCTTGCGCGCCACTGCCGTCAACCGCGTGGGGGCGCGTCTGGTGGGCATCCGACCGGCGCGCACCGCTTTGTGGGCCTATACCTTTGCGTCGCTGCTGGCGGGTTTGATCGGCATCCTGATCGCGCCGGTGATGACCATGTATTACGACTCGGGCTTCCTGATCGGCCTGAAGGCATTTGTCGCTGCCATCATCGGCGGCCTGATCAGTTATCCGGTCACGGCGCTGGGTGGGATCGCGGTGGGCTTGGTCGAAAGCTTCGGGTCCTTTTTCAGCGGCGCGCTCAAAGACCTGATCGTATTTTGTCTGCTGATCCCCGCCCTGCTGCTGCGCTCGGCCTTGCAGTCGCACCCTGAAGAAGAGCAAGAGGAGGTTGAGGCATGAGCAGCTCCACTGGGTCTCCCGTGCATGCTTCGGGCGGCTCGCGCCTGCGCACGGCGTCGGTCGGAGCGGCCGTGGCGGTGTTGGCCGTGGCCCCGCTGTTCCTGGGTAAGTTTGGTGTTTCGCTGATGAACGACATCGGCATCGGTGCGCTTGTTGCCCTGGGCCTGGTGATGCTCACCGGCGTGGGTGGCGCCACATCATTCGGTCAGGCGGCCTTCGTCGGTATCGCCGCCTATGCCACCGCCTGGCTCTCGACCAGTCAGGCCATGTCTCCCTGGCTGGGGCTGGTGCTGGCCTTGGTGCTCACGGGCGTGGCCGCGCTGACCATCGGCGCGATCACCTTGCGTCTGGGTGGACATTTCCTGCCTCTGTCGACCATCGCCTGGGGCCTGTCCATCGCCTTGCTTTTTGGCAACATGGCATCTCTGGGCAGCCACACGGGCCTGTCCAACATTCCTCCCGTCGAGGTGGGCGCCTGGTCTCTGAAGGAGCCGCGGGCCATGTACTATCTGGTGTGGGTGGTGGTGGGCTTGGCCTACCTGTTTTGCCGCAACGTGCTGCAGTCGCGCACCGGGCGTGCCATGCGCGGGCTGCGCGGAGGCAACATCCTGCTGGCCAGCGTCGGCGCCGATCCGCTGCGGCTCAAGCTCACGCTCTTCGTGCTGGCGGCCATGCTCGCAGGCCTGGCGGGCTGGCTATACGCACATAACAACCGCTTCGTGAGTCCTGCGCCGTTTGACGTGCGTGCCAGCATTGAGTACCTGCTCATGGCGGTGGCCGGTGGCGTCGGACACCTTCTCGGTGCCATCTTGGGCGCCGCCATGGTGCTGGTGATGAAAAACACCGTACAGGATCTGTTACCCCTGGTCACCACGCGCGGCGGACAATTTGAGGCGGTGGTCTTTGCGCTCCTGTTCATTGCGCTGCTGCATTACGCGCGCGGCGGCCTCATGGGCTTGGTCATGAAACGCTGGCCGATTCGCCACTTGGCGCCCCGGCCGTTGGCTGCATCGCCATTGCCGCGGCGGCCCACCCCTGCACGCGGCGCGCCCTTGCTGTCGGTGCAGGGCGCGGTCAAACGCTTTGGCGGACTGGTGGCTGTCAACGACGTGAGCTTTGAGGTCAAGGGCGGTGAGATTGTCGGCCTGATCGGCCCCAACGGTGCCGGCAAGTCCACCATGTTCAACCTCCTGACCGGCACCCTCCCCCTGACCGCGGGGCGGGTGGTGTTCCTGGGCCAAGACGTCACGCATTTTTCGCAGGGCGCCATTGCGCGCCTGGGCCTGGGCCGAACCTTCCAGCACGTCAAGCTGCGCCCGCACATGAGCCTGCTCGATAACGTGGCCATGGGGGCGCACGCGAGGGCCAGTGCCGGCATTGTGCGTGCGGGACTCCGGCTCGACCGCGCCGAGGAGGCGCAGATATTTGCCGAGGCCTGGCGTCAGCTCGATCGCATCGGTCTGGCCGACCGTGCTCACGAGCAGGCCGGCAGCCTGCCCCTGGGAACGCAGCGGATTCTGGAGATCGCCCGAGCCTTGGCCGCTGACCCGCTGCTGTTGGTGCTCGATGAGCCTGCCGCCGGTCTGCGCCGCAAGGAAAAGCAGGAGTTGAGCGAGTTGCTGCGCCGGCTGCGGGAGGAGGGCGTGACCATCCTCATCGTGGAGCACGACATGGATTTCGTGATGAAGCTCGTCGATCGGCTTGTGGTCATGAATTTCGGCTCCAAGCTGGCCGAGGGCCTGCCGGCCGAAGTGCGCAGCGACCCGCGCGTGCAAGCGGCCTACCTGGGCGCACCCGCCGCCAGTGAAGATGCGGTACAGGAGGTGATCGCGTGAGCGCCAATCCCATGCTGGAAATCAGCAATCTGCACGTGGCCTATGGGCAGGTTGAGGCGGTGCGCGGCGTGTCGCTGAAATTGATGCCGGGACAGATTGTTTCTGTCATTGGCCCTAACGGCGCAGGCAAAACCACGCTGCTGGGCGCGGCCATGGGCCTGCTGCCCTCCACCGGAGGCTTGCGTTTCGAGGGCGAAGACCTGCATGCCCAAGATGTTGAGGCGCGGGTCGAGGCCGGACTCACCCTGGTGCCTGAGAGGCGCGAGCTCTTTGGTGAGCTCACGGTCTATGACAACCTGGTCCTGGGTGCCTACAGCCGCCGCCTGGCGACGGCAGAACTCAAGCGCCGCTACGAGCAGGTCTGCACCCGATTCCCGCGCCTGGCTGAACGCCGGGACCAACGCGCCGACACCCTCTCGGGTGGCGAGCGTCAGATGTTGGCGGTGGGCCGCGCGCTGATGTCGGGTCCTCGTCTGCTCATGCTCGACGAGCCCAGCCTGGGTCTGGCGCCCCTGATCGTGCAGGAGATCCTGGCCATCGTGCGCTCGCTGCGCGACGACGGTGTGTCCATCCTTCTCGTTGAACAGAATGCGCGTGCCGCACTGGAGAGCTCAGACCGCGGCTATGTGCTGGAGACCGGCGAGATCGCGCTGGAGGGCGATTCCCGTCAGTTGGCGGGCGATCCCCGCGTACAGGCCACTTACCTCGGTGGTGGGCGTGACGGCGACTGAAGCCTTTCCCATCGCACAACGCACCCTGGTGCACCTGCTGCACTGGCAAGCCAGGCAGTTCGGTGCGAAGCCTTTCCTGCGCATCGAGGGGGCGCAGTGGACGCATGCCGACCCGGTGCTGCATGCCGCCGCCCGGGCCGGCGCCCTGAAGGCAGCCGGTATTGCGCGCGGTGACCGTGTCGCGGTCATGTGCGGCAACCGGGTGGAATTCCTGGAGACTGTGCTGGCCTGCGGCTGGATGGGTGCGGTGGTGGTGCCTGTCAACACCGCGCTGATGGCAGCCCAGCTCGAACATATCCTGCGTGACAGCGGTGCCTGCCTGCTCGTGACGCAGGCGGCTTTCGTCGAGCGTCTGCCTCAGACGCTGCCTGCCACGCTGCAGCGCATCTGGCTGGTCGATGCTCCCACAGCCACGGTGCCGCCTGGCCTGTCCATCGAAGCCTGGCCCGTCCCGGGCGCGCCCGAACCTGCGGCCGACCTCGGGCCCGAGGACCTCCTGGCCATCCTCTACACCTCGGGCACCACTGGGGCGCCCAAGGGCGTGATGTGTCCGCATGCGCAGTACGTGGCCTGGGGGCTGAACACGGCACGCGTGCTGGGCCTGGCCGAATCCGACGTGCTGTGCACCACCTTGCCGATGTTCCACATCAACGCGTTGAATACCTATGCGCAGGCTGCCGTCACTGGCTGCCGTGGTGTGTGGCTGCCGCGTTTTTCGGCCTCGGGCTTTTGGCCGGCAATGCAGGAGGCGCAGGCCAGTGTGATCTACCTGCTCGGCGCCATGGTGCCAATTCTGCTTGCTCAGCCTGCGGGCCCACAGGAGCTTGCGCACCGCGTGCGCATCGGCCTGGGCCCTGGCGTGCCGGCGGCGGGCGCCCGGGATTTTTATGACCGCACTGGCGTGCGCCTCATGGAGGGTTACGGCTCCACCGAGACCAATTTCGTGCTCTCGGCGGTAGCCGGTGCGCCAGCGGACGGCACCATGGGCCGGGTGCAGCCAGGCTTTCATGCACGCGTGGTCGATGGGCACGATGTTCAGGTGGCCGATGGCGCCGCCGGTGAACTCGTCGTGCGCGCCGACGAGCCCTATGCCTTCGCCCTGGGTTACTGGGGCCTGCCCGAGCTGACGGTACAGACTTGGCGCAACCTGTGGTTCCACACCGGCGACCGCGTGGTGCGTGAGAGCGACGGGCGTTTTCGTTTCGTCGATCGCCTCAAGGACGCGATCCGTCGCCGTGGCGAGAACATCTCGTCCTGGGAAGTCGAGCAGGTCCTGCAAAGCCATGCTGCGGTGGCTGAAGTGGCCGTCTTTCCTGTGCGCAGCGAACTGGGCGAGGACGAGGTGATGGCGGCCCTGATCGCCCGCGTCGGTCACGCTCTGGATGTGGCCGAGCTTTGGTCCTTCTGCGACCAGCGCCTGCCCCGCTTTGCCGTGCCCCGTTACCTGGACATCGTGGGCGAGCTGCCCCGCACCGCCAACGGCAAAGTGCGCAAGTTCGTGCTGCGTGAACGCGGCGTCACGCTCGCCACGCACGACCGGCAGGCCGCTGAGCGCACCTGAGCCACCGCCTTCCCGAATCTGACCCATGGCCTACTGGAACGAAGAACTTGAGACCCTGCCCTGGCAGGAGGTGGAGCGCTGGCAGGCAACCCAGGTCGGCGCCTCGCTGGGCCGCATCCGAAGCACCTCACGCCTGTATGCGCGCCTGCATGATGGCCTGCCCGAGGCCCCGCGGCTGGCGACGCTCGCTGACCTGCAATCCCTGCCGTTCACCTCCAAGGACGACCTGCGTGCCGCGCAGGAGACCGCGGACGACGCATCGCCCTTCGGTCTGAACCAGGCGGTCCCGCGCGAGCGCGTCGTACAGGTTGTCGCGTCCTCGGGCACCACGGGCCGGCCGCTGTATTTCGCGATGACCCAGGCCGACGTGCAGTCCTGCGCCGACGCCATCGCCAACGTCTGGTTCACGGCTGGCCTGCGCCCCGGCGACATCGTGGCCCATCTGGTGGGCCTGCCCATGGTGGCAGGCGGCCTGCCCTATGCCGACGGCTTTCGGCGGCTGGGCGCCACCTTGTGCTGGCTGGGCGGCTTTCCCACCGAGCGCATCCTGCGCGAGATGCGCCACCTGCGCGTCACCGCCATGCTGTCCACCACCTCCTTTGCGCTGCACCTGTCGGAGCAGTGGGCGGCAGCCGGCCGCGAGACCGGCAAGCCGTCCCACCTGCACACCGTGATGGGTGGCGGCGAGCCGGGCATGCAGCAGCGCGAGGTGCGCGCGCGCATCACCTCGGGCCTGGCCCTGCAGCGCGTGCGCGACTCCATGGGTCTGGGCGACGTGATGCCTTCCATGTGGTCAGAGTGCCAGGCCGAGGACGGTATGCATTTCAATGCGCAGCGCTATGTGGCGGTCGAGCTCATCGACCCCGACAGCGGTGACCGCGTCCCATGGCGCGATGGCGCCACCGGCGAGGCGGTCTACACCACCTTCGCCCGGGAAGCCATGCCGGTGGTGCGCTATCGCTCGCGTGACCATGTGCAGGTCGTGGCCATGCGATGCGCCTGCGGCCGCACCAGCCCTCGAATGCGCTGCATCGGCCGAACTGACGACATGCTCATCTACAAGGGCATGAACCTGTTTCCCAGCGCCTTGCGCGACCTGGTGGGCACGCAGTTTGTCGGCCGCGCCGCGCCGCTGCTTCGCATCTGGAAGGCGCAAGCCGACCAGGTGCGCTTTGATGACCCCATTCCCGTGGAGATTGAGGCCGAGGCAGTGCTGGACGCAGACGCAGCCGGCGCCCTGGCCCGAGAGATCGAGGACATCACCCGCGCACGACTGCAAGTGCGTATCGCCGTTACGCTGGTAGCGCCTGGCGCGCTGCCTCGCAGCATGTACAAGCAATCGCTGGTCGCCGTGCGACCGGCGCCGGAGGCCTTGCCATGAAGTTCAATCAAGCCGTGATCCCGGTTCGCCTCCTGTGGTCCTCGCCCTTTGCGCGTTGGCAGGGCGCGCTGGCCGACGTCTCCAGTCTGGACCTGGCGCATGCCGTCACCGGCGATGCGCTGGCACAGCGCCAGGTCGACCTGGGACGTATCACGCAGGTGGTCTTGGGAACCACCATCCCCCAGCCTGGCAGCTTCTATGCGGTGCCCTGGCTGGCGGCACGGCTGGGCATGCAAGGACTGACCGGCCCCCACCTGTCGCAGGCCTGCGCCACTTCCGTGGCCTGCATCGTGGCTGCGGCCATGCAGGTGGAGGTCCAGCCCGAGGCCTGCCCGCTGGTCGTCACCACCGACCGCACCAGCAACGGGCCGCTGTTGGTCTACCCGCGCAGCCGCTCGATGGGCGGCAGCCCCGATACCGAACATTGGGTCCTGGACAACTTCAGCGCCGACCCCTGGACCGGGCAGGCCATGATCGCCACCGCCGAGGCCGTGGCCGAGGAGGGAAAGTTCACGCGCGAGGAGCTTGACGAACTCACGCTCCTGCGCTATCGCCAGTATGAACACGCGCTCGCCGACGGCCGTGCCTTCCAGCGCCGCTACATGCAGCCCGTCGTCATCCAAAAGGGCCGGCAGCGCATCGAGGTCGATGCCGACCAGGGTGTGCACCGGACGCACGCCGAAGACCTCGCGGCCCTCCAGCCGGTGCATGAGGGAGCGCGGCACACGCCTGGCGCGCAGACGCACCCGGCCGATGGCACGGCGGGCGCTGTCTTGATGTCGATGCAGGTCGCACGCGCCATGGCGGCGGACGAGGGCGTCGTGCGCCTGGTTACTGGCGCTGTCGCACGGGTTGAGAAGGCCCGCATGCCCAAGGCTGCCACCGTCGCGGCCCAACAAGCGCTGCACGAAGCGGGTCTGACCATGGACGATGTGCACGCCGTCAGCACCCACAACCCATTTGCCGTCAATGACCTTTGGCTGGCCAAGCAGACGGGTTGCCCGCTCGAACGCATGAATGCTTTTGGCTGCAGTTTGGTCTATGGCCACCCGCAGGGGCCCACCGGCCTGCGGGGCATCGCCGAACTGGTGCACACCTTGGTGCTGCGCGGAGGCGGCGTGGGCTTGTTCACCGGTTGCGCGGCGGGCGACACCGGCGCAGCCCTCGTCATCCGCGTGGACTGAGCAGCTCGAACTGGGGTTGTGCGCAGTCACTTTTCGCTTGAGCCAACAGCTCATCCTCCATCTCCGTGCGTCCCACCCGCATCGGGCCAGACTGGCGCGTGAGCCAGTCTGGTGTGGGTCTCATTTTTGGTGGACCCATGGACACGGTGCTCTGGATCAGAGCCCCTGGCTGCCGGGGCGAAGGGACCCTGAGCCGGCTTCCAGGGCTCGCATTGGGGCCGTGGATGGGCAACTGACGCTGCGACTTTTGGCGGGGGCCTTGGCCCCCCAGCCTCAGCCCAGGTGCTTGCCGATCAGGCCGGCCAATTCGAACATATTGGCTTGCGGTTTGCCAAAGACCGGCATCAAGGCCGCGTCGGCGTTGATCAGGCGTTTGTCCTTGGCGTCTTGCAAGCCCTTGGCCTTGATGTAATCCCACAGCGCCTTCATCACCTGAGGCCGGGCCACCGGGCTGTTGCCGATCACGGCGGCCAGCGCAGCGCTGGGCTGCTTGAGCGAGGCGGCGCTGGTCTGGCGTGGTGCCTTGGCGGCAGCTGCTTTTTTCGTTGCGGCGGGTGCCTTTTTGGCTACTGCCTTATTGGCAGGCACTGCCTTGGCGGGTGCGGCTGCGCGGCTCGCCGCGCCGGCAGCCGTCTTGCGCGGCGGAAATTTGGAGGGCGCGAACTCGAAATTGACCTTGCCCGCTTCGGCGTCCCAGGCCAGCATGGCCTTGAAGGGCCGCCGCGTGCGGGTAGAGACAAACTTGTCGAGCATGTCGGTCTTGCCGGTGGCCAGCAGCTTTTGCATTTGTGCGCGCTCGACCGGCTGCTGCAAAATGACCTGCCCACTCTTGAAGTCGCAGCTGGGCGTGGGCTGGGCGGCAGTGGGCACTGATTTCTCGCACACATAGTTCTTGCCGTGCTCGCGCACCGCCGAGCCGCATTTGGGGCAGGCGCCCAGTGAATCGCTGGCGCTCAGGTCCACCAATTCGCCAGTCTGCGCGGCGTCGTCGTTGCCGAAGTCGAATTCGAGCTTGTAATTTTTCGTCTCGTCGTCGAACTTGATGACCATCTCGGCCGTGAAGGGCCAGCCGGCCTTGGAGCGAAAGCCGTCGAGCGGGCCGATGCGGCGATCGCGCAGAAACTGTTCGACCTCCACCACCTCGAAGGTGCGGCCGGCCGGTGTTTTGCCAAAGGAAAAACCGCAACCCTCGCTGGCGCCGTCGGCGCCGGTGCA
>JAXITB010000004.1:0-21185 GCA_034680305.1 Polaromonas sp.
CCACGTCATCGACATGGGCCCCGGCGCCGGCGTGCACGGCGGGCGCGTGGTGGCCCAGGGCAGCTGCGCTGAAGTGGCGGCAAAGCCCGAATCGCTCACCGGGCGCTACCTCAGCGGGGCGCAGGCCATCGCCGTGCCGCAGCGGCGCACGCCCTGGCTGCCCAGCACCGAGCCCGCCCCCGCGAAAAAGCCGGCCGGCAAGGCCCAGGCTGCTGACGCGCCCTTGCAGGCCCTGCGCATCGTGGGCGCCAGCGGTCACAACCTCAAGGGCGTCACGGTCGACTTCCCGGTGGGTTTGCTGACCTGCGTGACCGGCGTGTCGGGTTCGGGCAAGTCCACCTTGGTCAATGACACGCTCTATGCAGCGGTGGCGCGGCACCTGTACCGCGCCCATGAGGAACCCGCGCCGCACGAGACCATCGAAGGCATGGACCATTTCGACAAAGTCATCAACGTCGACCAGTCGCCCATCGGCCGCACCCCGCGCAGCAACCCGGCCACCTACACCGGCCTGTTCACGCCCATGCGCGAGCTGATGGCCGAAATGAATGCCGCCAAGGAGCGCGGCTATGGGCCGGGCCGCTTCTCATTCAATGTGGCCGGCGGCCGCTGCGAGGCCTGCCAGGGCGACGGCATGGTCAAGGTGGAGATGCACTTCCTGCCCGACGTCTATGTGCCCTGCGATGTCTGCCACGGCCAGCGCTACAACCGCGAGACGCTGGAGATCACCTACAAGGGCAAGAACATCGCGCAGATTCTCGACATGACGGTCGAGATGGCGGCCGAATTCTTCAGCGCCCAGCCCCACATCTCGCGCAAGTTGCAGACCCTGCTCGACGTGGGCCTGAGCTACGTCAAGCTCGGCCAGTCGGCCACCACGCTCTCAGGCGGCGAGGCCCAGCGCGTCAAGCTCGCGCTCGAGCTGTCCAAGCGCGACACCGGCCGCACCCTCTACATCCTGGACGAGCCCACCACCGGCCTGCACTTTGCCGACATCGACCTGCTGCTCAAGGTGCTGCACCAACTGCGCGATGCCGGCAACACCATCGTGGTGATCGAGCACAACCTCGACGTCATCAAGACCGCCGACTGGCTGATCGACCTCGGCCCCGAGGGCGGCGCCGGCGGCGGCACCATCGTGGGCACTGGCACCCCCGAACCACTGGCCGCCAACCCAGCCAGCCACACGGGCTGCGACCTCAAGCGGCTGGGGCCCTGAGGTCATGCCGCGCGCAGCCGGCTCGGCCGGGTTTGTCCTTTGTGGGAGCCGCGCCCTCGCGGCGATGGAGCCTTTGATCGGGCGCGGTGCTTCATCAGCCGCCGCATCGCACCGAGGGCGGTGCTCCCACAACACTCAATCAAGTTCGGTGGGGGGCTCTGTGGGAGCCGCGCCCTCGCGGCGCTGGGGCCGTCCCTCGTGGGAGCCGCGCTTCCCGTTCAGCCCTTGGCTGCCTGAAGCATGTCGCGGGTTTGCTGGGCGACCCGGCGGGCGGCCTGGGCGAAGTCGCCTTCGCTGGAGGCATACAGAATGGCACGCGATGAATTGACGATGATGGGGCCGGCGCTGCTGCCATCGGGATTGGCGCGCCAGCCGGCCTTGACGGTGGCCACCGCGTCGCCGCCTTGGGCCCCAACGCCAGGAATGAGCAGCGGCGCGTGCGGCGCGACCTGTCGCACGCGTTCGATTTCAGCGGGATAGGTGGCACCGACCACCAAGCCGAGTTGGCCGTTGAGGTTCCAGGGCCCCTGTGCCAGGCGGGCCACATGTTCATACAGCAGGGGCTGGCCGTCGACCGAGGCCAGGCGCTGGTTCTGCAGGTCGTCGCCACCGGGGTTGGAGGTGCGGCACAACAAAAAGGCGCCTTTGCCCTCGTACTTCAGATAGGGCTGCACCGAATCAAAACCCATGAAGGGCGAGAGCGTGACCGCATCGGCCCCGTAGCGCTCGAAGGCCTCTTTGGCGTATTGCTCGGCGGTCGAGCCGATGTCGCCGCGCTTGGCGTCGAGGATGATCGGCACCCCTGGCGCCACCCGGCGCATGTGCTCCATCAGCCGTTCGAGCTGGCCTTCCGCGCGGTGGGCGGCAAAGTAAGCGATCTGCGGCTTGAAGCTGCTCACCAGATCGGCGGTGGCATCGACGATGGCAGCGCAAAAGTCGTAGATCTTGTTGGCATCGCCCTTCAGGCCTGCCGGGAATTTGGTGGGCTCCGGGTCCAGGCCCACACACAGCATGGAGCGGTTGGCGCGCTCGGCGCCTGCGAGCATGTCAAGGAAGTTCATCGCGCCATTGTAGGAAGCGCCGCGCTTGACCCGTCGCCGCATCGCACCGAGGGCGGTGCTCCCACAGGAGACAAGCTGCATCGCAGCGAGGGCGGTGCGCCCACTGCCTTGGTGTGTCGCAGGGTTGAGCTTTGAGGCTCCTCCTTTGGAACGCCTGTGGGAGCCGCGCCCTCGCGGCGAAGGGGCCTTTTCTTGGTAGACGGTGCTCGATCAGCCGCCCCATCGCGCCGGGGGCGGCGCTCCCACAGGAGCCAAGTTGCATCGCACCGAGGGCGGCGCTCCCACAGGAGACAAGCTGCATCGCAGCGAGGGCGGTGCGCCCACTGTCCGTGGGGCGCCAGCTTCAATACTTCTCCGCCAGCAGCCCCATGCCGGGCAGGGGGTCTTTGATGCCCAGGCGGCGCAGGGCGAGCCAGTAGGTGGCGACGTTGACGCCGATCAGGGGTTTGCCCAGGTGGCTTTCGATGGCCGGGGTCAGGGCCGAGACGGGCAGGTTGGTGCCGACGTGGATCAGCGCCTCGGCCTGCGGGTGGTTGGCCGCTTCAAAGCCTTGCATGATCTGCTCGGCGGTAAAGCGCGCCACGGCGGTCGGGCCGGTGGATTTCATGCCGTGGGTGGCCACCACTTCGTAGCCGCAGGCGGTGAAGAAGGCGGCGATCATGTCGTCGGCCGGAGGCCAGTAGGGCGTGAGGATGGCGATGCGCTTGGGTTGGCCAATGGCCTCCAGGCCAGCGAGCACGGCCCGCGAGGGCGTGATGAAGGGAATCCCGCTGAGCTTTTCGAGACGCTGCTCTTCGGCCAGCGCCTGTGCGCCGTCACCGCGAAAGGAATGGATGGAGTGGCCGTGGGCCACCACATGGGGCTCGCACAGCAGCACCAGTTCCAGCGCTTCTTCGAGCTCGCCTTTTTCGGTTTCGAGGGCGCGCTTGTAGGCCGACTGGTCGTCATAGGGCCGGGGGGGCAGGCGCATGCGGGTGACGTGGTTGGTCACGCCGGGCGGGCGCATGGCTTCCATTTCGGGTTGCACCACGGTGTTGGTGGCCGGCACCACGACCGCCACCTTGGCGCGGGTGGCCAGGCTGTCGTGACTGGGTTGGCGGGTTTGAATGCTCATGGGTCCTCCTCAAGTCAATGCAGGGCCGTGACCGGCCTCTCGGTGATGAATCAATGCGGCGCTCAGGTGATGGCGTTGGCACGGGCGATGCTGTTGATCATGGACGACATCAGCAGATAGGCCCGTGCCTTGACCGGGTCGGCCACCGCTTGGCGCAGTTCTTCAAAGCGGGCCAGTCGGGTGGGCAGGTCTTTTTCTTCGAGGTTCTTTTTGTTCTTGACCGACAGGTTCTGCACGTACTCCATGGCCACCGTTCGGCGCTGGCGGTCGTACAGGTCGAGCAGATCGGCGCTGGCCTGACCGTGGTAGACGCGGGCGAGTTTTTCGCCGAGGTTGACCGCGTCATGAATGCCGCTGTTCAGGCCAAAGCCGCCCAGCGGGTTGTTGACGTGGGCCGAGTCGCCGGCCAGCAGCACGCGCCCAGCCCGCAAGCAGTTGGCCACCCGCTGGTGGACCCGATACACGCTCTGGTGGACGATGGGGTAGGTGCTGCCCGCCGGTGCGCCGATGATGCGGTTAATCGCCTGGTGCGCGAAGGCCGGTGCCAGCACTTCTTCGTCGCTGAGCTCGTCGGTCACCGGCATGGTCATGCGCCACAGGCCGGGCGGGCCGGCGTCGGGCATGCGAAAGAAGGCCAGCCATTGCTGGGGGTCGCTGATGTAGGCGTTGTCGGCATAGCCCAGGGGCTCGAAGTCAAAGGGCGTGCTGACCACGGTGTAGCGTTCGGGCCAGGTGTAGCCGTCAAACGAAATGCCGGCGCTCTTGCGCACTGGGCTGCGCCCGCCATCGGCCCCAATCAAATAGCGGCCCTTGACCTGCACCACACCTTGCGCGGTGCGGGCGCTGGCTACCACCGCTTCGTCGTTTTGCGTCAGCTCGGTGAACTCGTGCGAGAACAGCACCTGCGCATGGCTGTAGGCCTTGAGCTTGTCCAGCAAGATGGGCGTCAGGCGGTGCTGCTCCAGGTGCAGCCGGAAGGGGTAGGGGGTGTCGTTTTTGAGCAGGTCGAGGTCCCACTGCGCAATGAGGCCGTATTCGCGGTCGCGCGACTGCCAGTGACGCACCTTGATGCCGGTTTGCAGCATGGCGTCGGCCACGCCTTCGGGCTGCAGCATCTCCAGGGTGGGCGGATGAAAGGTGCCGGCACGCAGGTCCAGCGTGGTGCTCGGCTCGCTTTCGAGCACGGTCACCGGCACTTGCCGGCGGGCCAGTTCGAGCGCGCACAGCAGGCCGACCGGGCCGGCGCCGATCACGATGACGGGCAGGGTGTCAGAAGCATTCATGAGGAAGATCGATCTGGCCCTCGGGCCATGAGTTGACGGGCGCGTTCGATGACCGGGCGGTCGATCATCTGACCGGCCACGCGCTGCGCGCCGCTGCCTTGTGCCGCCGCGGCCAGCACGGCCGAGGCCCACTGCAATTGAGCGGCCGAGGGTGCAAAGCCTTCATGCGTGGGGGCCAGTTGCGCGGGGTGGATGCACAGTTTGGCGCCAAAGCCGTGGCGCGCGGCGCGCGCTGCATCTTGCCGCACCGGCTCGGCTTGGTCGAGCACGAAGCTCACGCCGTCGATGGGCGCGCTCAGGCGGGCGGCGGCGCAGTGCAGCACCATGGCCTGCCGGGCGTGCGTCAGTGTGTCCCAGTTGTCTTCGCAGCCGAGGTCGCGCGCCAGATCGGCCGAGCCAAAGGCCATGCGGTGCAGGCCCGGGTGCTGGGCGATGTCGGCCAGATTGACGATGCCGCGCGCCGACTCGACCAGCGCGATCAGCGGCAGGTCGGTTTGCGCCTGCACGGTCGCCAGGTCTTGCCGGCTTTCGGTCTTGGGCAGCATCACGCCGGCCAGTCGGCCCAACCGGGCGGCCTCGGCCACCAGGGCCATGTCGGCCGCAAACCAGGGTGTGCCCAGGGCGTTGATGCGCAGCCAGGTCGCGCCCGGGCCTGCACCTTCGCGCAGGTGGCCCGCCAGTTGGGCGCGGGCCGCGTCCTTGTGTTCGGGGTCGATCGCGTCTTCCAGATCGACGATGACCGCTTGCGCCCCGGCCGCAAAGGCTTTGCCGATGCGTTCGCAACGCGCCGCCGGCACGAACAGGTAGCTCACCGGCAGCGTGGGGCTCATCGCAGGGTCACCCGGCCGTCGACGCCCACCTGACCGATGTTGTTGGTGGTCCAGACTGCCAGGGCGTCGTCTTGCGCGCTGCAGTGCAGATGAAAGCCGCTGAGGTCAAAGGTGGGCTTGAGCGCGCGAAACTCAAAGCGCGCCACGGCGCGGCCCGGTGCCACCTGGGTCTGCACCAGGTGCAGCAGCAGGGTGGCCAGCAGTGGGCCATGCACCACCAGGCCGGGATAGCCTTCGACCTGACGGCAGTAGTCCACGTCGTAGTGGATGCGGTGGCCATTGAAGGTGGCCGCCGAGTAGCGAAACAGCGCCACCGCATCGGCCTGCCAGGGCAGCACGGTCTGACCCTCGCGCTCGAACTGATGCTCCCCGCTGCGCACCCGTTGGCCGAGCTCGCTCAAGGCCTGCGTTTCGGCAGCGCTGGCCGCTTCGCGGTAAACGATGTCGTGTTCTTCCTCAAGGATCAGCCCGCCGGCGTCGGCGTAGCTGTAGCCTACGGTGACAAACACCATGCGCCCGCTGCGGCCCGACTTTTCAGTCACGTTCAGGATGCGGGAGGTTTTTTGCACCTGCATGCCTGCCTCGAAGTCGCGGCGCCACTGCAGGCGGCTGCCGGCCCACATGCGCCGGGGCAGCGCAACCGGCGGCAGAAAGTCACCGCGCTCAGGGTGCCCGTCGGCGCCGAGCTTGGCCTGTACCTCCAATGGGTTGAAGTACAGCCAATGCCAGCCGGCGGGCAGCGGCCCAGCATGCATGGGCTCGCGCATGCGCCGCTCGTTGTTCATCAAGGCGGCCATTTGCCGCAGGGGCACGGCGCTGATGGTCTCGCTGATCGTCTGGGTGCGCCCGACCCAGCTTTGCAGGTCGGGTGTGGCGGATGTGGCAGTCATGGGTGTGAGGCAGCGCCTGGTTCAGTAAGAGCGCGGCATGCCCAGCACATGCTCACCGATGTAGGACAGGATCATGTTGGTGGAAATCGGTGCCACCTGGTAGAGCCGGGTTTCACGGAACTTGCGTTCGATGTCGTACTCGGCCGCAAAGCCAAAGCCGCCGTGGGTTTGCAGGCAGACGTTGGCCGCCTCCCAGGAGGCGTCGGCGGCCAGCAGTTTGGACATATTGGCCTCGGCGCCGCAGGGGTGGCCGGCATCGAAGAGCTCGCAGGCGCGCCAGCGCATCAGGCTGGCCGCTTCCACATTCACGTGGGCGCGGGCGATCGGAAACTGCACACCCTGGTTCTTACCGATGGGGCGGTCAAACACCACCCGCTCCTGGGCGTAGGACTTGGCGCGATCGATGAACCAATGGCCGTCGCCAATGCATTCGGCGGCGATCAAAATCCGCTCGGCGTTCAGGCCGTCGAGGATGTATTTGAGCCCCTTGCCTTCTTCGCCGATGCGGTTTTCGACCGGGATCTCCAGGTTGTCGATGAAGATCTCGTTGGTCTCGTGGTTGACCATGTTGCGGATCGGCCGCACGGTGATGCTCTTGCCCACCGCTTCACGCAGGTCGACCAGAAACACCGACAGGCCTTCGCTCTTCTTTTGCACCTCGGCCAGCGGCGTGGTGCGTGCCAGCAGCAGCATGTAGTCCGAGTGCTGCAGGCGCGAGGTCCAGACCTTCTGGCCATTGACCACATAGCGGTCGCCCTTGCGCACCGCGGTGGTCTTGAGCTTGGTGGTGTCGCTGCCGGTGGTCGGCTCGGTCACCGCCATCGACTGCATCCGGATCTGGCCGCTGGCGATGCGCGGCAGCAGGTCTTCCTTCTGCTTTTGCGAGCCATGGCGCACCACGCAGCCCATGACGTACATCTGGCCGTGGCAGGCGCCGGAGTTGCCGCCGGCGCGGTTGATCTCTTCCATCACCACGCTCGCCTCGGTCAGCGACAGGCCTGAGCCGCCGTATTCCTCGGGGATCAGGCCCGAGAGCCAGCCCGCTTCGGTCAGGGCGGTGACGAATTTTTCGGGGAAGGCGCGTGCCTCGTCCACCTCTTGCCAGTAGCGCGAATCGAACTGGCTGACGACTTGCCGCACACCTTCGCGCAGCTCTGGGAATTCATAGGTTTGCATGGTTCAGTTGGCAGATGTGGCGTACATCTGCCCTCCTTCGACGTTGATGACGGAGCCGCTGAGGTAGCTGCACAGCGGCGATGAACAAAACACGGCCAGCTCGGCGATCTCGCTGGGCTCGGCCAGGCGGCCGAGCGGGTAGCGGCCGGTCAGCTCGCGCCAGCGGGCGGCATCGCCCAGCAGCTTGGCGGCCTGCTGTTCGAGCAGGCCCTGCATGCGGTCACTGCGGGTGGGCGCCGGGTTGATGCCGAACACACGCACGCCCTGCTTGAGGCTGTCGCCACCAATGGCATGGGTAAACGCCATCAGTGCCGCGTTGCCGGTGGAGCCGCAGATGTAGTCGGCCCGCGGCATGGCGCCGGCCAAGCCGATGATGTTGCAGATCACGCCCTGCCCGCGCGCCTGCATGAGCGGCAGAAACACGCGGGTCATGTTGATGTAGCCCAGCACCTTGAGCTCCCAAGCCTGGCGCCAGCGCGCCTCGTTCACCGCCTGGATGTCGCCGCCCGGAATGGCGCCGGCGTTGTTGACCAGGATGTCGACCTCGCCGACCTGCTGCTGCAGCGCCTCGGACGAGCCCGAGACCGACAGGTCCAGCAGCACGGTTTCGGGCCGGGCCTGGCCGGCGCTGGCGAAGGTCGCCAGGGCCTTGTCGAGGTTGGCCTGGTCGCGTGCCACCAGCACCGGGCGGGCGCCTTCGCGGGCAAAAGCCAGTGCGATGGTCAGCCCGATGCCGCGCGAGGCACCGGTCACCAGCACGCGCTTGTCTTTGAGTTGCAGATCCATGAATGTCCTTGTCGATGGGGGTCAGGCTTGTGGCGGGGGCACCTGTGCGGTGTACCAGTCGGCAATTTGGCTGCCGGTCATGAAGGTCACTTGAGGCGACTTCATCAGCACATCGAGCATGCGTTCGAGGTATTCAAAGCGGTGCGGCACACCAATGAGGTGGGGGTGCAGGCCGATGGCCAGTACCCGGGGGTTCTTGGGCGCCTCGCGCTCAAACAGGCGCAGCGTGTTTTCCAGGCGCAGCAGCATTTCGGGCGAGCTGTGCTTTTCGATCGCGTAAATGATGGAGTCATTGATCTCGACGTTGTAGGGCACCGACAGCAGCGGGCCTTCGCGGGTGCTCATCCAGCGCGGCACGTCGTCGACCACCCAGTCGCAGACATAGTCGACGCCCTGGCGCTTGAGGATCTCGGGCGTGTCGAAGGACTCGCGCAGGCCGGGGCTGAGCCAGCCGCGCGGGCGCGTGCCGGTGAAGTTCTGGATCATGTCGAGCGCGGTGACGATCAGCGACTCCTCACCGTCGGCATGGTTGAGCGCCTTTTGGTGCACCCCGTGGCCGATGAACTCCCAGCCCGCATCGTGCATGGCCTGGGCCGCGCGCGGGTAGGCTTGAATCACGCCGGCATTAAAGCTGGTGGAGGCCGGCAGGCCGCGCGAGGCAATGGCTTCGATCATGCGCGGCAGACCGGCGCGCATGCCGTAGTCGGCCCAGCTGAAGTTGGGCACGTCGGGAATGGTTTCCTTGCCGTGCGGTGGCGTGATGATGGTGCGGGGCATGCCAGCTTCAAACTGCCAGTGCTCCACGTTGATCACCAGGTGCACCAGGATGGGCTTGCCATCGGCCGGTTTGAGGGCCGGGCCATCGTTGGAGAAAACATAGGGGATGCGCGGGTTAGCCATAAGTCACCTAGCCAATCATTTGTACACAATCGATCTTAGAGCGGCCAGCCTGTCTGCCGCCTTCGCTCTCCCAGGGCTGGACCAGTTTTGGGGGGTATTGCGAGAGGCGCCAGACATGCGCGCCGCCCGCAGGCAGACTACGGTCTGTCCGCGCGCAAGGCGCCACCGCGTCTGCGTCGAACTTTTTTTCATTAACCTTGCAAGGAGCTTTTCATGTTTTCTGCACGTACCCTGACTGCGACCCTGGTGGGTTTGGTTGGGTTGATCCAATCGGCACTGGCCATCGGCCCCATGCCCGCGCCCATGCCCACGCGCGAGACCATCACCATCGGCTATGTGAAGGTGGGTCACGTGAGCCCGCTGCACTTGGTGGAAGAAGAGCTCAAGAAGATGAACATCGACGTCAAGCGCGCCGAGTTCGTGCGTTACGCCGACGCGCGTACCGCCTTGCTGTCGAACTCGGTGGACGTCAGTGCCGTTGGCCCGGCCGACTTGGCCATTGCCGCCAGCCAAGGCTCCAAGAACATCATCGGTCTGACCGGTGTGGCCACTTCCCCCAAGTACCTGGTGGTGCGCAAGGGTGTGACCATCAACAACTGGAATGACCTCAAGGGCAAGAAGGTGGCCGTGGCTCCGGGCTCGGCCGTGTGGTTCGCCTGGGCCATGACCATGGTGGAAAACAACGTGCCCTACAACACCTTCCAGGCGGTCAATGTGCAAGGCGGCGGCACGGCTTTCGTGCAGGCGCTCAAGCGCGGTGATGTCGACGCCATCCTGAGCTGGGAGCCGTTTGAGTCGGGCGTGGTGGCCGAAGGCGCCGCCTACTTTGCCACCAACTTGGTCGACTACAGCAAGTCCAAGGCTGTGGGCTCCGAACTTGGCCTGCTGGCCGCTTCGGGCGAGGCCTATGCCAAGCGCCGTGAAGTCATCCGTCGCTTCCTGTGGGCTTACCTGAACGCCGAGGAAAAAATGGCCAAGGACTCCAACTTGTTCGTCAACACCTATTCGGCCTACACCGGCCTGCCGCTGGAAGTCACGCGCGAGTCGCACAAGCTGATCAAGCTCGGCGGCATCTTGGACCGTGACCAGGTGGCTCGTTTGGCCGAGGCATCTTTCAAACAGGGCGTGATCCAGACCGATGTGACCAAGCAAGCCGCTGAGCTGTACGACGACAGCCTGGCGCGCGAGATCCGCGGTCGTCGCTGAAGCGATGTCGCGCTGAAAAAGCCGGCCTGCGGGCCGGCTTTTTTGTGGGCGGGTTTTGTCAGTGGCCACGAATGGTGTGCAAGATGGACAGCTTCATTTCATTGAAGGCTGCCGTTGCGGTGAGGTCGATGCTGCGTGGGCGCTCCAGATTGACCTTGAGGGTGGTCTCGATGCGGCCGGGCCGTGCCGACATCACATGCACCGTGTCGGCCAGGAACAGGGCCTCGTCGATGTCGTGCGTCACGAAGATCACGGTGGGCTTGAGGCGGTCCCAAACGGACAGCAGCAGCTCTTGCATCGACAGCCGGGTTTGCGCGTCGAGCGCGCCAAAGGGCTCGTCCATCAGCAACACTTTGGAGCCCAGCGTGAGCACGCGGGCAATGCCCACGCGCTGGCGCATGCCGCCCGACAGTTGGATCGGCAGGTGGTTCTTGAAGTCGCTCAGTCCCACCAACTCGAGCATCTGCTCGGCGCGCTCCTTATACTCGGCCGGGCTTTGGCCTTGGGCCTTGGGGCCAAAGACCACGTTCTCCCACACGCTGAGCCAGGGAAACAGCGCCGCCTCCTGAAACACCACCCCGCGGTCGGGGCCGGGTGCGGTGACTGGCTGACCGGCCACGGTGAGCGTGCCCGAGCTCAAAGGCTCGAAGCTGGCCACCAGATTGAGCAGGGTCGATTTGCCGCAGCCCGAGGGGCCGAGCAGCGCGACGAACTCGCCTGGCGCAATGTCCAGGCGAATGTCTTTGAGGGCTTCGACCGGTGGGTTGCCAGGGTAGGTCTTGTAGACCTGGTCGATGTGAATGTGCGACATGTGCTGACCTTGCAGTGACGGGTGAGGGTTCAGTGGTTTTGCAGCAGGCGCCAGCGCAGCACCCGACGCTCGATGGTGATGATCAGGCGATCGCTGAGAAAGCCCATGATGCCGATGGAGGCCATGTCGGCGAATACGATGTCCATGCGGCCAACGTAGTAAGCGTCCCACAGCACATAGCCCAGTCCCGACTTGACCGCCACCATCTCGGCGGCCACCACTGCCGTCCAGGCGATGCCCAGGCCGATGCGCATGCCGGTGAAGATGTTGGGCAGGGCCGCCGGCAGGACCACGCGTCGCAACAGAGTCCATGAGGAGGCGCCCATCATGCGCGCGGCCCGCATCAGGTTTTTGTCGACATCGCGCGCGCCTTGTGTGGTGTTGACCACGATGGCAAAAAAGCCGCCGACGAAGATCAGCGAGATCGAGCCGAGGTCGCGGATGCCGAAGACCGCGATCGAAAACGGCAGCCAGGCGGTGATGGGAATGGGACGCAGCACCTGCACCATGGGGTCGGCCATGGTGGCCACCAGCCGGTTCCAGCCGATCATCAGGCCCAGGGGAATGCCCACCGCCATGGCCAGCGCAAAGCCCTGAATGACGCGCACGCCTGAGTACTCCACGTTGGACCACCAGGTGCCCAGGTAGGGGTTCAGGCTCATGCCACCGGCTTTGCCGAAGACCCAGTCGTACCAGGCCGACAAGACCAGGGTGGGGCTGGGGATCATGGCCTGCATGCCGGGCCGGCTGCCGATGATCTGCCAGATGGCGATCACGATGGCCGGGATGATCAGGCTCAGCAAGCTGAGGTTTTGAGGTTTTTTCACAGGCGACTCCCGTGCTTAGGGTGTGGAAGGAAAGGCGTCACAGTTCAACCGTGGCGAACTTGGCCGGCAAAATGATCTCGACCATTTCGCAGCCGTCGGAGTAGTCGATCACCTGGTGGCGAATGCCGGGCGGCTGAATCCAGCAAGAGCCAGCGGTCATCTTGACGCGGCCGGCGCCTTCGTACTCGCCGATCATCCAGCCCTTGAGCATGTAGAGCATTTGAAACTGCACGCCGTGATAGTGCGGGATGCTGACCACCTTGGGATCGCATTTGCCCAGCAAGCGAATCACGTGGGCCTGTACCGCACCGCCGGTGGCTTTTTCGATGTTCAGGTCGCGGTAGGCGGCGTAAGAGCGCAGTCCGGTTTTGAAGGCGGCATCCTTGAGGTGGCTGGCCACAAACGATTGCGGGCCCCAGTTGATCTTCGGGGGTTTGCCCGGCTTGGCTGTCTTGGCGGCTTTGGCCTTGGCGGGAGCGGCCTTGGCGGGCGCCGCCTTTTTCGCAGGCACGGCCTTCTTGGTGGGCGCCGCTTTTTTTGCAGCGGCAGCTTTGACGGGGGCGGTGCGGTTTTTGGGTGCAGTCTTTGACGCAGTTTTGGGCGCAGTTTTGGCGGCGACGGTCGCGGGTTTTCGGGTGGCCATGGCTGGGTACTCCGGAGGTTGCGGTTGGATCGATCAGGCCGAGCCTTGCGGGCGCAGCTCAATGAGGTCGGGGCAGCAGTTGGGGGCGGCGCTGAGCGCGTAGACCACCGCCTGCGCCACTTCGTCGGCGCTCAAGGCCTTGAACTTGCGCGTAGCCACCGAGGCCAGCACATCGGGGTGGGTGCTGCCCGAGCGGATGTCGGTGTCGACCATGCCGGGGGCCACTTCGGTCACCTTGATGCCGTGGGCCTGCAGCTCGATGCGAAACGATCGCGCCAGTGCCGACAGCGCATGCTTGGTGGCGCAGTACACCGAGGCCAGGCGGTAGACCTCGCGCGCTGCAATGGAAGACATGAAAACGATGTGGCCGCGCTTGTTGTGCACCATGCCCCGGGCAATGCCTTGCGTCACGCGCAGTGCGGCCAGCACATTGGTCTGAAACATCCAGGCGTTGTCTTCGGGCGTGAGGTCCAGGATGGGCGCGTAGCGCAGCACACCGGCGTTGTTGACGAAGGCGTCAAGCTCGGGGGCCAGCGCGTCGATCTTTTGCACAAAGGCCTCGTCATTGAGGTCACCGGCCAGGGTGCGCACCTGCCCCTTGGGCAGCGAGGCGGCCAAGGCATCGAGCGCGTCTTGGCGCCGACCCAGGGCAATGATGTGCGCGCCCTGCGCGGCCAGTTGCACCGCGGTGGCCCGGCCGATGCCGGCCGAGGCGCCGGTGATCAGGATGGTTTTTCCTTGCAGACTCATGGTGATGCCTCGTGATTTACTGGCCCTTGAATTGGGCCGGGCGTTTTTCTGTGAAGGCGCGGCGGCCTTCGACGTAGTCCTGGCTGGCAAAGCAGTCGGCCACCGCCGCATCGACGGCCGGCACCTCGGCCTGCCCGCTCTCGCGCATGGCGATCATGGCCAGCTTGGCCGCACGGATCGTCAGCGGTGCGTTGCTGGCAATCAGGCGGGCGATTTGATCGACATGGGCGAAGACGTCCTCGTGCACCGACTGCACGATGCCCAGGCTTTGCGCTTGCTCGGCGTTATAGATCTGAGCGGTGAAAAAGGCTTCGGCCGCATTCATGGGGCCGAGCGCACCGACCAGCGACTTCATGCCACGCCAGGCGTAGCCCAGGCCCAGCCGTGCGGCCGGCATGCGAAAGCGCGAGCCCGCGCTGCAATAGCGCAGATCGCAGCTCAGGGCCATGCCCAGGCCGCCGCCAAAGCAGATGCCGCTGATGGCCGCGATCACGGGCCGCGGGAAGTGGGCCAGCGAGGTTTGCACCTGATCGACGGCTTGGTCATAGGCGGCCACGCCGTCTTTATTGCTGCGCTGCTGTTCGAATTCCGAAATGTCGGCGCCAGAGACAAAGGCTTTTTCGCCCTGCCCGCGCAGCACCACCACCCGCACCGAGTCGTCGGCGCGCAGGCGCTCAAGCAAAGCGCCGAGCTCGCGCCACATGCCCAGGCTCATGGCGTTGTACTTGGCCTCGTTGGCCAGCACCACGGTGGCCACCTGTCCGTCTACGCTGTGCAGAACCTGTGCCATGGCTCAGACCACCCCTTGTTCGTGAAAGCGCGCGATGTCTTCGCTGGAGTAACCGGCCTCGGCCAGCACCTCGTCGGTGTGCTCGCCCCAGTTGGGGGCCGGTGCCACCACCTTGCCGGGCGTGCGTTCGAGCGTGACCGGCGGCGTGATGTAGAGCATCTCTTTGCCAAAGGAGGTGGTCATCGGCGCGGTGACGTTCAGGTGCTGGACCTGCGGGTCTTCCATCATTTCCGGCACGGTGTAGACCGGCCCGGCCGGCACACCCGCCGCATTGAGGCCGTCGATCCAGTGGGCCACCGGCTGGTGGCGAAAGATCTCGGCCAGATCGGCGTTGAGGCGGGCGCGGTTTTTCACGCGCAGGGGCTCGCCCTGGTAGTCGGGGTCAGTGAGCCACTCTGGTTTGTCCAGCAACGCGCACATGCGCTGCCAGCTGCCTTCGCCCGAGGCGCCGAGGTTGAAGCAGCCGTCGCTGCCCTCGAACAGGCCCATGGGGCTGCTGGTCGGGTGGTCGTTGCCCACCTGCACCGGCAGGTCGCCGTCATTGATGCAGCGCGCCACCTGGAAATCCATCATCGCAATTTGCGAGTGCAGCAGCGAGGCATGGACCCACTGGCCCTTGCCCGAGACCTCGCGCTCGAGCAGCGCGGTCAGGATGCCCAAGGCGCAATACAGGCCCGCGCTCATGTCGGCCACCGCCAGACCGGCACGCACCGGGCCGCCGCCGGGGTGGCCGGTGACCGACATCAGTCCGCCCATGCCCTGGATGATCTGGTCAAAGCCCGGCCGCTTGGCGTAAGGCCCGTCCTGACCAAAGCCCGAGATGCTGGCCAGCACGATGCGCGGGTTGACCTTGGCCAGCGTTTCGTAGTCCAGGCCCAGCTTGGCCTTGACGTCGGGGCGCCAGTTTTCGATCAGCACGTCGGCGTCTTTGACCAGCCGCATCAAGACCTCGTAGGCGCCCGGTTTTTTCAAGTTCAGCGTCATCGAGCGCTTGTTGCGGTTGATGTTCTGGAAGTCGCCGCCTTTGCGGTTGGCGGCAAACATCGCCTCGTTCGGGTCGACCCCCGGTGGCGGCTCGATGCGCACGACATCGGCGCCGAAGTCGGTGAGCATGCGCACGCAATTGGGGCCGGCGCGTACGCGCGAGAGGTCGAGCACGCGAAAGCGCGCGAGGGCTTGTGAGGCCTGGATTTTGGGCATTCAGCTCTCCGTGGCCGGCATATGCCAGCCGGGCTTGAAACCGGCGCTGCCAAAGCGCCGTTGTTGCAGTTGACCGGCCAGGGCCAGCAGTTCGCGTTCATGAAAGGGGCGCCCGACCAGCTGCACGCTGATGGGCAGGCCTCGGCTGTCGCGGGCGATCGGCAGCACCAGCGCGGGCAGCCCCAGGTAGTTGATGAAGCCCATGCAGCGGTGCAGGGCCAGCAGTTCGCGCGCGACAAAGCCCGGCTGTGCCGGGTGCACGGTTTGCCAGTCGGGCACCGGGGCCGGCAGGGCCGGCATGAGGATGACGCTGGTTGCGGGCAGCTGGGTCTGGCAAAAGCGCTGCAGCTCGGCGCCGCGCACCGCCTGGGCGGCGCGCGACCAGGCCGGCGGCAGCACCAGGCCGGGCAGGGCCAGCGCCTGCACTGCGGGGCTAAGCTGGCCGGCCAGCACCGGCTCGCGTCGCAGCGCGGCCACTTCGGTGTGGAGCACGATGTCGGCCAGGGCGCTGAGGTGGCTGTGATCGGCCTGCAGGTCCACGCGCTCGGCGCTCAGCTCGTGGGCCAGCGCGTGCAGGGCGCGGGCCACTTCGGGATGCAGCCAGTCGTCGGGAATCCAGACGCGCCAGCGAGCCGCCTGCGCCTGCGCTGCGGCCGGCAGTTGGGGCGCCAGCGGGGTGAGCAGCGCGCCGGCGTCTTCGACGCTGCGCGCCAGCACGCCAATGGTGTCGAGCGATGGGGCCAGCGCGGCCAGGCCCTGGGTGGGAATCAGGCCGTGCGTGGTTTTCAGGCCCACCAGGCCGCAGGTCGCTGCCGGTATGCGCACCGAGCCGGCGGTATCGGTGCCCAGCGCGCCATAGGCCAGGCCACCGGCCACTGCCACCGCGCTGCCGCTCGACGAGCCGCCGACCACCGCTTCGGGATGCAGCGGGTTGATGCAGCGCTCGAAATGCGCGTTGGCCGAAGTGGCCCCGCAGGCGTGTTCGGCCATGACCAGGGCGCCCAGATGGCCGGCACCGGCCTGGCGCAGCTGCTCAATGGCCCAGGCCGCCGGCAGTCCGGGCTGGGGCTGGCCGCCGTCCACCCCGCAGCCGGGGCGGCGGCCCCAGGTGTCGAAATTGTCTTTGTGGGCCAGACCGATGCCGGCCAGCGGGCCGCTGTGGCCCGCTTCGGCTTGCGGGGCTGTCACGGGGCTGCTCAAGCAGTGCCAGCGGGCGTTGAGCGCGTCGCGGCTTTGGCGCTGGATCTGCCAGGCTTGGCCGGCTGAAACCTGGCCGCTGGCAATGGCTTGCTGCAGCTCGGTCAGGGTGGCCGGCAGGGCTTGCATGGCCAGACTCACGGCTGGGCACCCAGGGTGCGCAGGCTGGCGCCGAAGTCTGGGGCGCCCGTGCCTTCATCGGCCAGGGCCCGTTGGGCGGCCGGCTCCAGGCGGCGCAAGTGCTTGAGCAGGCGCTGCACCTCAGCGGGGTCGACCGGCGCAGTCCGCAGCCCCAAGGCGCGCTCGATGTGCGCGCTCAGGTCGGCGGTGTCTGGATTTGGCGACGGCTGGTTATTCATACGAGCTTGAGCTATAAATATAAATGTAGCCCTTTTCTGGATATTGGACAATCCGGGGAATACCATGAAAAAAAGTAAGCCTACTTTCGTCAAGGTCGGCGACCAGATTCGCGACGCCCTGGAAGCGGCCATCCGCAATGGCAGCTTGCTGCCCGGTGACGCGATCGACGAGGCCGACTGGGCCAGCCGATACGCCGTCTCACGCACGCCGGTGCGCGAAGCCCTGATTCAGCTGCAGGCCCAGGGCTGGGTCAGCAGCCTGCCGCGTGGCGGCATGGTGGTGGCCAAGATGGATTTGCGCCAACTGCTGGCTCTTTGGGAGTTGCTCGCCGAACTGGAGGCGGTGGCCGCGCGGCTGGCCTGCCAGCGCATCACGCCTGAGGAGCTGGCCGAGCTCCAGGCCTGCCACCGCGCCAGTCAGGCGGTGATGGAATCCGAAGACCTGGCCGGCTGGCAGGAGCACAACCTGCGCTTTCATGAATTGATTTACGGCGCCACCCGCAACCCCTATTTGCGCCAGGAAGTCCTGCACATTCGCGCCCGCACCGGCTTTTACCGCCGGCACGCTTTTGGCGCGCTCGGGCGGGTCCGGGCTTCGTTCGACCAGCATGCCGAGATCGTGCGCGCTTTTGAGCAGGCTGACCCGCAAGCGGCCGTTCAGGCCATGAGCGGGCACATGCGGCCCGACCGAGGCGGCGGCTCCATCACCGACTTCGTGGCCAACTTGCCGCCCAACCTGCTGGCGGCCTGAGTTTGTCTCAGCCTGGGGGCTTGGGCGGCTGGAGGCCTCGCCCGGCGAGACCGGTTTGTCGGCCATGGCAGCCGGCGCTCTTTCTGCCGCCCAAATTCCTAGCTTGGCCCCTCGCGGTGCTGGGTGCGCTCGGTGGCCCTGTGCACCGCCTGACGCAGCCATTGGTGGCTGCCGCGCAGTTGGGAGCGCCGGTGCCACAGTGCGTCGACATGCACCATGGGCACCTCAAAGGGCAGGGGCTTGAGCGCTAATTCGTCGGCGATGCCGGTCACGCTGATGAAGTGGCGCGGCAGCACCGTCAGCAAATTGGAATGGGCCACCACCCGGCCGGCGGTGAAGAATTGGTTCACGGTCAGCACGATCTGGCGCTGCCGGCCCAGGCCGGCCAGCGCCTCGTCGATGAAGCCGTAGGGCCGCCCCGAAAAGCTCACCAGCATGTGCCTGGCCGCACAGTAGTCATCCAGCGTCATCTGCCACAGCGCCAGCGGGTGGTCTTTGCGCATCACGCACACATATTCGCCGTCATAGAGGCGCTGGTGGGCAAAAGGCAGCGGCGCCTCACCCTGGCTGCGCGCCGTCATGTCGGCCAGCACCGAGGGGAAAAAGCCAACCGCCAGATCGCAAATCTGCTCATCGAGCAATTGGCGCGGGTCGCGGGTGGTCAGCGGTACCACCCGGATGGTCACGCCCGGCGCTTCGTTCTCCAAAATTTCCACCAGCCCCGGCATGAGCTCGGCGGCGGTGGCGTCAGCCATGGCCAGCACGAAGGTGGTCTTGGCCTGCGCAGGCACAAATTCATTGGGCACCAGGGACAGCTCGAGCTGCTCCAGCGCCTGACGCACCGCCGGCCAGATGGCGCGGGCCCGGGGTGTGGGCGCCATGCCTTGCCCGCTGCGCTGCACCAGTTCGTCGCCCAGGGTCTCGCGCAGGCGGCGCAAGGCGTTGCTGACGGCCGGCTGCGTCAGGTTCAAGTTGCGCGCCGCGCGGGTCAGGCTGCGTTCGGCCATCACTTCGTCAAACACGCGCAGCAGGTTCAGGTCCAGGGTGCGGAAGTTGGGGGTCATGGAGCGGTCGGTCTTGGACAGGGCGCCAAGACATCAATTGGATGAATGACTTTGATCATAAAGATAAAGTTGAATGACACTAGGTTTTACCCTAATCTTCGCACCATTCCAGGCCGCAGTGCCAAGTTTTGTTTTGAGGAGTTTTTCATGACTGGTTTTGTCGTTTCTTATTACCCCACCGTTCACCCCGGCGTTGCCCGCCTGGAGGCCGCTGCCGAGGGCTTGGGCGAGCTTCGCCGTCGCATGTCGGGCGGTCGCGGCTTGGCCGCTGCCTTGCTCGCGGGTTCAGTGGCCGCCGTGCTGGTCGTGGCTTTTCAGGTCATGGATAGCCTGGCCGAAGGCCATCTGCTGGTGATCTGGATGGGGGTCTGGCTGGCTGGTTTTGCGGCGCTGGCCTTGTTGGCTTCGCCTTCGCGTCAACTGGCCGCATTTTTGCGTCACAGCGTCCAGAGTCAACTGCAGCGCCTGGCCCGTGAGCGGGCTGACGCGCGGATGTGGGCGGTCGCTTGCAGCGACCCGCGCGTGATGAGCGATCTGCTGGTCGCCTCGCAGCGCGAGCTTGACCCGGCCAGCGCAAAGCGTTGATCGGCGCAGCCCCGGTTTGGGGGCAGGAGGAAAAAAGGCCACCCGAGGGTGGCCTTTTGATGGGTGGGCCGGCATCGCCGGCCAACAGCATCAGGCGGCCAGTCGCTTTTCAATGGCGGCCTTGGTGTCTTCCAGTTCTTTGGGCAGATGGTGCTTGAGCTGCTGGAACAGCTCAGCGTGCAGCTGCATTTCCTTGGCCCAGGCGGCCTGGTCGATGCTGGTGACCTGCGCAAATTCCTGGGCGCTGAAGTCCAGGCCGGTCCAGTTGAGGTCTTCGTAGCGTGGGGTGATGCCCATCACGCCGTCGGTGCCCTGGCCGCTGCCCTCGATGCGGTCGATCATCCATTTGAGCACGCGCATGTTCTCGCCGTAGCCGGGCCAGACGAACTTGCCGTCTTCGCCTTTGCGAAACCAGTTGGTGGTGTAGATCCGGGGCAGCTTGGCGCCGGCCGCTTGCAGTTTCTGGCCCATGTCCAGCCAGTGCTGGAAATAGTCGCTCATGTTGTAGCCGGTGAAGGGCAGCATGGCAAATGGGTCACGCCGCACCACGCCTTGCTGGCCTGCCGCAGCTGCGGTGGTTTCGCTGCCCATGGTGGCGGCCATGTAGATGCCTTCGACCCAGTTGCGTGCCTCGCTGACCAGCGGCACGGTGGTTGAGCGGCGTCCGCCAAAGATGAAAGCGTCGATCGGCACGCCAGCCGGGTCGTCCCAGGCGCTGTCCAGGGCCGGGTTGTTGGTGGCGGCCACGGTAAAGCGCGCGTTCGGGTGGGCTGCCTTGGCGCCGGTCTCTTTGGCGATTTGCGGCGTCCAGTCCTTGCCCTGCCAGTCAATCAGGTGCTCGGGCAGTTTGCCCGTGTCCTTTTCCATGCCTTCCCACCACACATCGCCATCATCGGTCAGTGCGACATTGGTGAAGATCACCCCCTTGTCGAGGCTGGCCATGCAGTTGGGGTTGGTGTGGTAGTTGGTGCCAGGGGCCACGCCGAAGTAGCCCGCTTCCGGGTTGATGGCGCGCAGGCGGCCGTCGGGCGAGGGCTTGATCCAGGCGATGTCGTCGCCGATGGTGGTGACCTGCCAGCCCTCAAAGCCCTTGGGCGGCACCAGCATCGAGAAGTTGGTTTTGCCGCAGGCGCTGGGGAAGGCACCGGCCACATGGTATTTCTTGCCCTGCGGGCTGGTCACGCCCAGGATGAGCATGTGCTCGGCCAGCCAGCCCTGGTCGCGCCCCATGTTGGAGGCAATGCGCAGGGCAAAGCACTTTTTGCCCAGCAGGGCGTTGCCACCGTAGCCCGAGCCATAAGACCAGATTTCGCGGGTTTCGGGGTAGTGGACGATGTACTTGGTCTTGTTGCAGGGCCAGGAGACATCTTTTTGACCAGCAGCCAGCGGTGCGCCCACGGTGTGCACGCAGGGCACGAAAGTGCCGCTCTCGCCGAGCACGTCATAAACGGCCTTGCCCATGCGGGTCATGATCTTCATGTTGACCGCCACATAGGGGCTGTCGGACAACTCGATGCCGATGTGGGCGATGGGCGAGCCCAGCGGGCCCATGGAAAACGGCACCACATACATGGTCCGGCCGGCCATGCAGCCGTCGAACAGGGGCTGCAGGGTGGCGCGCATCTCGGCCGGGTCGACCCAGTTGTTGGTCGGGCCGGCGTCTTCTTTTTGGCGCGAGCAAATGAAGGTGCGGTCTTCCACGCGGGCCACATCGCTGGGGTCGGACCAAGCCAGAAAGCTGCC
>JAXITB010000005.1:0-20736 GCA_034680305.1 Polaromonas sp.
CCCGCGCCATTGGGCCCGAGCAGCAAGGTGATGGCGCCCTGCTTGGCCTGGAACGACAGGTTGTTGAGGATCATGAAATCCTTGTAACCCGCGACCACATCGTCAAACTCAATCATGTCAATTCCCCAGGTAGGCGTCGAGCACCTGCTTGTTGCCACGGATTTCATCGGGCGTGCCGATGGCCAGCACCTTGCCTTCGACCATCACCATGATGCGGTGGCACAGGCCCATGACGAAATCCATGTTGTGCTCGATCACCACAAAGCTGCCCTTGCGGCTGCGATTGAGTTGCTTGAGCAGCTGACTGATGCCGCCCACCAGGGACGGGTTGACGCCGGCGCACGGCTCGTCGAGCAGCACCAGGTCGGGCTCGCTCATGAAGGCCATGGCGATATCGACCAGCTTTTGCTGCCCATAAGACAACTCGCCGGCCTTTTTGTGCGCCACGTGACGGATGTGGAACTGATCGATCAGCGCATCGGCCTTGGCGCCCAGCCCGCTGTCCGATGGCGCGAACATGCGTCCGAACATGCTGCCCTGGTGCTCTTGCGCGGCCACGATGAGGTTGTCGCGCACCGTCATCTTGCCAAACACCTGCAGGGTCTGGAACGTGCGGCCTACGCCGCGTCGGTTGAGCGCCAGCGGGCCCAAGCCCGTGACGTCTTTCCCATTGAGTTCAATGCGGCCGCTGTCGGGTTTGATCTGCCCCAGCATGGAATTGAACAAGGTGGTCTTGCCCGAACCGTTGGGGCCAATCACGCCAAAAATCTCACCGGCCTTGACCTCAAATGACACACCGCCCACTGCCTGAATGGCGCCATAGGCTTTTTTCATGTCGGTGACCTTGAGCACGGTACTGCCTGGAAGGACCGTCGAATGCGTGAACTGACTCATGCGCCTGCCCCTTGCCCGGCCTGCTGTGCCGCTTGAGCGCGTGCGGCCGATGCCTGGCGTGAAGCGCGCCGCGCCGCCAGTCGGTCAGGAATGGACAGCAGGCCGTCGGGCAACCAGATCATGAGCAGGACCACCGCCGTGCCAAAGACGAACAGGTACCAGGCCTGGGCAAAACGCAGCCATTCGGGCAACACCACCCCAACGGCCGAACCCAACACCGGCCCGAAGAAATAACCCGGCCCGCCAACGACCACCATCAGGTACATCATGATGGAGGCGCCCACGGTAAACAGCGCGGGGTCAATGAACTGCACTTGCGAGGCATACAGCCCCCCGGCCAGTCCAGCATAGGCCGCACCAATGGCAAAGCTCAGCAGGGTGTAGCCACGGGTATCGATGCCCAAGCTTTCGGCCCGGATGGGGTTATCGCGCAAGGCGGTAAAGGCCTTGCCCCAAGGCGAGTTCAGCAGGGCCCACAAGAGCAAGGCCAGCACCACCGCGATGGCCAGCACCAGGTAGTAATAAGCCAGGTTGCCGTCAAAGCTGATGCCAGCCATGCTGGGCCGGGCAATGTTATTGATGCCAAACGTACCGCCAGTCAGCCACTCTTCGTTGCGCATGACCAGCCACAGCGCGGCATTGAAGCCCAAGGTGGCAAAAGCCAGATAGATCGTTTGCACCCGCAGGGCCGGAAAGCCCACCGCCAGTCCAGTGACAAAGCAAAGCAGCGCTGCCGTGGGCAGGCCCAGCCAGAAGCTCAAGCCGGCCTTGAGCATGATGGCCACGGTGTAGGCCCCGATGCCGAAGAACGCCGCATGACCGAGCGACTTCTGCCCGGCATAGCCGACCGTCAGATTCAGCCCCATGGTGGCAATGATGAACACCAGCCAGGTGGTGAAGATGTGGATGCCGTAGTTCTTGAGAAACCCGGGAACCACCAGAAACAGAGCCAGCACCAGCAGCGCCAGCAGAGCGTGCAGCTTTTTCATACCTTGCGCTCCTCTTTCTTGCCGAGCAGGCCTTGCGGCTTAAAGAGGATCACCACCATGAAGATGATCAATGCGACCGCGTCCTTGTAGGCCGACGAGATGTAGGCTGCCGCCAGGTTCTCGCACACCCCGACAATCAGGCCGCCCAGCAAGGCGCCACGCGAGTTGTTGAAGCCGCCGATGATGGCGGCAAAAAACGCCTTGGTACCCAGGTTTTCGCCCATGTCGAACTTGGCCAGATAGGTGGGCGTGACCAGCAATGCAGCCGCAGCCGCCAAGATGGCGTTGATGGCAAAGGTGTAGAAGATCATGCGGGGCACATTGATGCCCAGCACCGAAGCGCTTTCGGTGTTTTGCGCCACCGCCTGCATGGCCCGGCCGGTGACCGTTTTGCTCAGGAATGCCTGCACCGCTACCACCAGCACCATGGCAAACACCAGGGTGCCGATGTCACTGGCCGACACCGTGACGCCCGCAAACTCAAAAATCTTGTCGGGAAAGACCTGGGGAAAGGGCTGGGGCTCGGCGCTGTAGCCGGCCCGCACCCCATTGCGCAGGGCAATCGACAGGCCGATGGTGGCCACCACGATGGGCATCATGCCGTACTTGAACAGCGGATCGACCAATCCCCGCTTGAACAGCCAGCCCAGCACGAAGACCGAGATCACCACGCTCAGGGCGAAGGCCGAAGCCAGGGGCAAACCGCCGTGCAGAGCCGCCACCATGATGAAGGCCGGCAACATGACAAATTCGCCCTGCGCGAAATTGATCGTGCCGGAGGCTTGCCACAGCAAGGTAAAGCCCAGGGCGGCCAAGGCATAAATACTGCCGGTGGCCATACCGCTGAAAAAAAGTTGCAGGAAGTCGCTCATGAATCACCCCATCGGACGCGCGCGCAAGCGCCGCCCAGATGCGAACAAGGCGGCCCGCTGTGCGGGCCGCCTGAGGAAAACACGCGGGTCGGATTACTTCTTGACCAGGCCAGCCGGCGGCAAGGTGGCGACCACTTCGGGGCGGCCGTTCTTGACCTCGACCAAGAAGCTCTCGCGGTCCAGATCGCCCTTGTCGTCAAAGCACACATCCATCAGCACGCCAGGGTGCTGCTTGGCTGAGAAACAGCTGTTGCGGATGGCCGCAGCGACGGCTTTGCGGTCGATCTTGCCGGCCTTTTCAATGGCGGCCTTGAGGACGTACATGCCGGTGTAGCCCTTGATGCCGTTGTGATCCGACTCCGACTTGTATTCGGCGCGGTACTTGGCACCGAAGGCCTTGAACTGCGGCGCATCAACCGTCAAGCCCACGTGGGCCTGCGCGCCGTTGGCCGCTTCGCCAGCCAGCTCGATCACCTTCTGACCGGTCAGGGTGGTCTCGCCGATGATCAACTTTTTGACGCCCTGCTTGCGCAGCTCGCGCAGGGCGCGGGCCGACTCTTCCTCGTTGGTGTAGACGAAGATCGCATCGGCGTCGGTCTGTTTGGCCTTGAGCACGGCCGCCGAGAAGTCGACCTGTCCGGCGTCGGTGGAAATGTCGGCCACCACCTTGGTGCTGCTGCCCTCGAGCAGCTTGGTCAGGGTGTCACGGCCGCCTTTGCCGAAGTCGTTGTTCACATAGATGATGGCTACGCTCTTGGCCTTGCTCTTGATGAAGTTGGCCAGCTTGGGGAAAGACACGCTCTGGCCGAAGGCGGTGCGAAACACATAGGGATTGCCCTGGGCGGTGATGGCAGCAGCCTCACCGCCGGTGAAATTGGGCACCTCGCCGCGCTTGGATTCGGCCATCGAGACCATGATCGAGCCGGAATAAACCGGGCCAAAAATAGCCAGTACGTCGTTGTCGACCGCCTTTTGGGTCAGGCCCTTGGCCACGCCGGGGTTGGTCTGGGTGTCTTCGTTGGTGTGAGCGATCTTTCGGCCGAGGATGCCGCCGCCGGCATTGATTTCCTTGATCGCCAACTCAACGCCGTTTTCGAACAGGGTGCCGGCGGTAGTGCCAGGGCCGGACAGTTCGACGATGTTGGCAATCTTGATGTTCTGGGCCTGCACCGCGCCAACGGCGATCAATGCGGCGCTGGCGATCAGGGTCTTGACAGTGGCTTTCACGGGAGTCTCCTTGAGAGGTGGATCAATGAATCGGGCTCTTGTCGGCCCAGGTGAGAAATGCTTACGCGCGCACCCCAGTCTGCGCCGCGAAGTGCAGCACTGTAGAGGTCCGTCACGCAAACGGCGAAAAAGTCCAGCATGAAGCGGTCGATAATTGAATTAAGACGTTCGATAATTGAACGATCAGAGGGTTTATCCGGATTCGTCATGACGCCAGCCCAAGGGCGTGACGCGCGGCGATGCGCGCAAAGACCAAGCCTGGGCCAATGGTGATGCCGGGCGCCGGGTAGGCGCCGCCCATGATGGACTGCATGTCGTTGCCCACCGCATACAAACCGGCCAAAGGCTGGCCCTGGCCGTCGATCAACTGCGCCTGAGCATTGGTGGCCAAACCGGTGGCCGCGCCAATATCGCCTGGATACAGCCTGATCGCATAAAACGGCGCCTCGATGAGCGGGCCCAGGCTGGGATTGGGGCCCTGCCAGGCGGCATCGCCCAGGTTCTGCTGATACGCCGTCTGACCCCGTTGAAAATCTGGGTCGGCGCCCAGCTGGGCATGGTCGTTGAAACGCTCGACCGTGGCTTGCAAGGCCTGCGCGTCCAGGCCCAGTCGCTGAGCCAGTTCGGCCAGCGTTGCGCCTTCCGTCAGGTAACCATCGGCCAGAAAGGGCGCCAGACCCCGGCCGCCGGGGCGCACCATGCCCAGGCCATATGTGCGCAAGGCCCGCGCATCGCAGACCAGAAACGCGGGGATGCTCGGCGTGTGTTTGTGCGCCTGCTGCATGGCCAGACCAAAGAGGTGATAGGACGTGCTCTCGTTGACAAAACGCTGTCCAGTCCCGTTGACCGTGATCATGCCGGGCTTGGCGCGGTCGAGCACAAAGTGCGGAAACACTGCGGTACTGCCATCTTCACGCTGACGCATAGACACCGGCGCCCAGAATGCCGGCGAGGGCTGCCCCTGGTGGTAAACGGCCCCGGCCTGGAGCGCCAAGTCATGCGCTTGACCATCTCGTCCTGGCGCGGCCGGTGACCATTGGGCGGGCAACTCGGGCAACCACTGCGCGCGCAATTGGGGATGGCGATTGAAGCCCCCGCTGGCCAACACCACAGCGCGCTGCACCCGCACGGTGCGCCGCTGGCCGCCGCTGTGCAGTTGGACCGTCTGCACACCGACTGGGGGGCGTTCGATGTGTCCGACCGTGGTCTGCAAAGCCAACGTAACCTGGGGATGGGCCATCAGCGAATACAGCAGGCGGGCCACATAGGCATTGCCCATGACCAGTCGGGTGCCACGCGGGTGGCTCAAACGGTCGATGGCATAGCGCCACAACAAGCCCATCGAGTGCCGCAGCGACGCCCAGGAGCGGGTCATGCCCAACAGGTGCGAAATGTCGGTGCGATCGACCATCATGCCTGCGAGCACAGTGAACTCCGGGATGGGCGGGCGCAGCAAGGCAAAGCGCTGACCCAGCAAACGGCCGTCAAAAGGCAGAGGCTCCAGCGCCCGCCCAGCCAGCGCCGAGCCGGGCAGCTCAGACAGGGAGTCGGGGTGTTTGGGGTAGGGGCGGTAGCGCAAGGCGGTGCGTTGCTCGGCCTCGTCGACCGCAGCCCGGCCCTGGTCTAAGAAGGCCTGACGCAGCGCTGCTGGCGCCTGCTCACCCACCGCGTGCTCCAGATAACGCGCGGCCAGATCGACTTGGTCAGCCGGGTTGACTGCCGCCGCGTGGTGGGTGCCGGGTATCCAACTGGTGCCGGCCGACCAGGCGGTGGTACCACCAACCCGGTCGGTGCATTCGACCAGCAAGACGCTGGCGCCCTCCAGTGCCGCAAACAGGGCTGTAGCCAGGCCTGCCCCGCCGGCGCCGATGACCACCAGATCGTAAGCACTGCCGTCCTCCAAACTCTGCAGGCCCTGCTCCAGCACCCTCATGGCCGCGCTCCGAAGAGCCGGCTCAAGCGGCGCTCAAGCACCTGACGGGTGTCCGGTCTCATAGGCTTTCACCCATCAAAAATCGCAGCAATAGTTCGCGCACCTGCGCGAACATATCGGCACCGGTCAGCGTGTGACAGCCGGCGTCGCGGGCGGCAGCGATCAGGGGCGGCACGGCCGGCTCGGTGATGACGCAGCCAACCCACTGTCCAGCCACGCAGTGGTCTGCCATGATGGGCAGTGGATCGCCGGGCTTCATGCCCATGGGTGTGGCATTGATGGCCAGGTCAAAGCCCCGGGGGTCGGGGCTGCCCGGCCGAACTTGACCCAGTCCTCGGCCACTCAAGCGCCCGATCAGAGCGTCGCGGCGCGCCAAGTCGGCGTCGTGCAACGCCAGTTCGGCCACACCGGCCTCCAGCAAGGCATGGGCAATGGCCGTACCGGCGCCGCCCGCACCGGCCAGCAGGGCGCGCCGGCCCGACAGCGCACAGCCCTTGGCCTCAAGCGCCTGGACATAACCGAGCCCATCGACCATGTCCCCGTGCCAACTGCCGTCGGCATTGCGTCGCATGACGTTGACTGCTCGAAGAAAGGCCGCGCGTGGCGAGGTGCTGGCACACAACTCGAAACTGGCGAACTTGTGCGGCACCGTCACGATGATGCTGTCGAGGTTTTGCGCGCGCGAGACGCCCTGACACCACAGGCGCAGATCGGCCGGCGCCACATGGGCGGGCACGCAGATCGCGTCGTGGCCGGCTTGGGCAAAAGCCTGAGTCAGGCCAGCCGGTGCTTTGACCTGGGCAATCGGGTCACCGACGATCAGATGAAGACGGGTCGCGCCGCTCAGGCTGTGACTCATGTGCAAGACCTCAAAACATCGTTATTTAGACGCTGTCCGGGGTGTCGCCAGCAGCCCAAATAGCCGGGCCCGCCCGTTTTGACGGGCCCCCATGAACGCATCATAGACAAAATTGAAATTCAGTTCAACTGTTGAATTTTATTCAGAAAATCACTAAACTGGCCGTGAAGCCTCTGTCCAACACCAAGTCATGCCCTTTGCACGTCCCCCACAGCCCTGCCCCCTGAGCGGCCCACCGATTACTCGCCACTGCGGAGCGGGCCGCCATCCGATCAGGAGCCAAGGGTGAGTGGCGTACTCGAACGCACTCTGGGTATCCTGGAGCTGCTGTCGCAGCATGGCCAAGGGATGGAACTGGCGGCCATTGCCGACCAGCTGAACATTCCGCGCAGCGCGGTCCACCGCCTGCTGGCCGATCTGGTGCGCTTGGGCTATGTGCGCCAGGCCCGCGGCCACGGCGACTACCTGCTGAGCACCAAGCTGGTCTCCATGGGGCTGAGCTACCTGAGCAATACCGGCATCGTCGACATCGCGCAGCCGCTGCTCAACGGCCTGGCGGAAGTCTCGGGGGAGCTGGTGCGCCTGTCGGTGGTCGACGGCGAAAGGCTGACCTGGGTGGCGCGCGCACAAGGTGCGCGTCAAGGACTGCGCTACGACCCCGACATGGGCAGCGACGCCCGTCTGTCTTGCTCGTCCTCGGGCTGGGCCTGGCTGTCGACCCTGAGCGACGACGAGGCCCTGGGCCTGGTGGCCAAGCAGGGGCTGGGCCTGCCCGATCAGTACGGACCGAACGCGCCCACCAGCTTGCAAGAAGTGCTGGCGGCGGTGCGCGAAAGTCGCGATCGCGGCTACAGCATCACGACCGACACCTACACCGCCGGCCTGTCGGCCATGTCGGCGCCGGTGCGTTTTGCGGGCCAGAGCGCCTTCGGCGTATTGACGATTGCCGGGCCCACCGTGCGCTTTCATATCGAGCGCATGCAGGCCTTGGGCGCAGAACTCATGGCCACCGCCGCCCAATTGGCGGCGCTCAGCGGTGCATCGCCCTTTTTTCAGCTGACGGCCGCAGTCAAAGGCAGCGCCGACACCCGCATGCCGATTTACGCGGTCTGACCGACCGACCACGTTCGCCATGCCGCTGCCTTCGATCGACTGCGACCTGCTGGTCATCGGCTCAGGCGCCGGCGGCCTGTCGGCAGCCGTCACCGCCGCGCACCTAGGGCTCAAAGTGGTCGTGGCCGAAAAAGAGGCGCAGTTCGGTGGCACCACCGCCTGGTCGGGCGGCTGGATGTGGATCCCACGCAATCGGCTGGCGGTGGCCGCAGGCATCCGCGAAGACATCGACGTGCCCCTGAACTATTTGCGCCACGAACTGGGCGAGCGATTCGACGAGGCGCGCGCCCGCACTTTCTTGGAAAACGGCCCGCGCATGGTCGATTTTTTTTCCAGCCAGACCGCCTTGTCCTTCATTGACGGCAACGCCATCCCGGACTTTCATGGCCAGTCGCCAGCCGCCGCCGAGGGTGGGCGTTCGCTCTGCGCCGCAGCATTTGACGGGCGACGCCTGGGCAACCATCTGAACCAACTCAAGCCGCCCTTGCATGAGACCACGCTGTGGGGCATGGGGATCGCGGCGGGGTCAGAGCTGCGGCATTTTTTCAATGCGTTGCACCAGCCAAGCTCATTCGTCTATGTGGCGCGCAAGCTGATGCGCCACGGCCTCGACCTGCTGCGCTACCGTCGCGGCACACAACTGGTCAACGGTCAGGCACTGGCCGGCGCGCTGGCGCGCTCGCTGCTCGATCGGGGCGTGCCCATCCTACTGAGCAGCCCAGCCACAGAGTTGATCAGGCAAGGCCAACGAGTCAGCGGCGCCATTGTGCAAACGCCGCAGGGCCTGCAGCGGATCCAGGCCAGGCGTGGCGTGCTGCTGGCCTGCGGCGGCTTTGCCCACGACGACGAACGCAAGCGTCAGTTGCTGACCCATGCGCCCAACGGCCGCGAGCATTGGTCCGCCGCTAACCGAGGCAATACCGGCGACGGCCTGCGTCTGGGGGAAAGTGCGGGCGGGCGAGTCGCTGACGATTTGACGCAGGCGGCCGCACTGGCACCGGTGTCACTGGTGCCGCGGGCTGACGGCACCGTGGCGCATTTCCCGCACCTGATTGAGCGGGCCAAGCCTGGCCTGCTGGCGGTGACTGAGGCCGGTCAGCGCTTTGCCAACGAGGCCGACTCCTATCACGACTTCATGCAGGCCCTGCTGCGGGACACGCCAGTCGGCACCTCGCCCCGCGCCTGGCTGATCTGCGACTACGACTTCATCGCCTACTACGGGCTGGGTGCGGTCAAGCCTGCGCCGCTGCCCATGGGCCGCTGGCTGAAAAACGGCTACCTCAAGCGGGGCCGCACCCTGGCCGAATTGGCCCACGCCTGCGGCATCGCGCCGGAAGCCCTGCAAGCGACGGTGCAGCGCTACAACCGCATGTGCCGCGAAGGTCATGACCTGGACTTTGGCAAGGGTCAGACACCATACAACCGCATCCAGGGCGACGCCGCGCGAACCCAGGCGCGCGGCCTGCCCAATCCCTGCATGGGCCCGCTCGAGCGAGGGCCTTTCTATGCGGTCCAGATCGTCATGGGCAGTCTGGGCACCTTCGCTGGCCTGCGGGTCAACCCGGCCGCCCAGGTGCTCGACGCCAGCGACCAACCCATCGAAGGCCTGTACGCGGCCGGCAATGACATGAGCAGCCTGATGGGCGGCCACTACCCGGCCGGCGGTATCACCCTCGGGCCGGCCATGACCTTTGGCTTCGTGGCGGCCCACCATCTGGCGGGCATGGACCCGGCGCACAGCCCCCTGAGTCGGGCGCCTGCCTCTACCGCTTGATCCCATTTAACCAAGAAGCCCCAGCATGTACTACGAACTCGCCACCATGATCCTGCCCTTTGGCACAGCGGCACAAGCGGCCAGCCAGGTGCAGGCCTTCTGCACCGAGCCCGAGGCCCACGGCCAATGGCTGGCCTGCTGGTTCACCGACATTGGCACACTCAATCAAATGATCGTCCTGCGCGGCTTTGAAACGCTTCAGGCACTGCGCGACGAACGACAGCGCACTCACCAACACCGCAATCCTTTTGGCTGTGCCGCCCTTTACCAAAAGCTCGAACAACACAGCTACCAAGGCTTTGACTGGATGCCCCCGTTACGGCCAAGCGAGGTCTCGGGCGTGCGCGGGCCGGTCTATGAAATCAGGACTTACGGCATCAAGCCAGGCGGCGTAGAGACCACCGTCGAGCTGTGGCGCCAGGCGGTGCCGGCACGCTCGCAGCTGTCGCCCTGCTTGGTGGCGATGCTGGCGCTGGACGGGCCACTGCGCTTTACCAACATCTGGGCCTATGACAGCCTGCAAGCGCGCAGCCAGATCCGTGCCGACGCGGTAGCCCAGGGCCTGTGGCCGCCCAAAGGCGGGCCAGCGCAGCTGACCACCGAGATGAACTCGACCATCGCTGTGCCGATGCCCCATTCGCCGCTGAATTGAACCCAGCATGGCTCGCATCCATTCATTGGCCTATCTGAGCTCGCACCGATGCACGCCGGCTCAAGCGGTGCTCGTGGCCGCGCAGACCGGCTATGCGCAGGTCGGTTTCAGGTTGTGGCCCAATGCCGGCGGCGCGCCGCAGCAACACCTGCTCGGTCAGCCACAGGCGATGCGCGAGACGCTGTCGGCGCTGTCCGACACCGGCATTGGCGTACTCGACCTGGAGATCATCCGCATCGGTCCGTCCTTCGACCCCCACCTGTGGGACGCGCTCTACGATGCCGGCGCACGGCTCCAGGCGCGGGCGATTTTGGTGGCCGGCGACGACCCCAACGAAGCGCGTCTGACCGAACACTATGCCCGCCTGTGCGAAGTCATGCGGCCCTACGGCATGAGCGCCGACCTGGAGTTCATGCCCTGGACGGCGGTCAAAGACGCCCGTGCGGCGCTGCGCATCGTGCGGGGCGCCGACATGCCGGCCAATGCCGGCATCTTGGTCGACGCGCTGCACTTCGGGCGATCAGACACCACGCTCGAGGATATCCGAGCCATACCACGCCAATTGCTGCATTACACGCAGATCTGTGATGCCCAGGCCGGCACCCACTTCAGTGACTCAGAGCTGCTGCACACCGCGCGCTGTGAGCGCCTGGTGCCCGGCCAGGGCAGCATCGACCTGCGCGGTCTGTTTCAGGCCCTGCCGGCCGATCTGCCAGTCAGCGTGGAGGTGGTGAATCTGGGCCAAGAGGCCCATTTCAGCCCCGCCAATTGGGCAGCCCGATGCCTGAACGCCAGCCTACCCTACACCTCCTGAGCCACCACACCATGGACTTTTCACTCTCCGACGAACAAAAGATGCTGATCGAAACGGTACGCCGTTTCATCCTCGAAGAACTCAAGCCCCTTGAAGACGGGGTGGAAGAAACTGGCGAGCTGCCGACACCCGTGGCCCAGGCCATTCAAGACAAGGCGCGCGCACTGGGCCTTTATGCGATGAACATGCCGTCCAAGTTGGGCGGCGGCGGGCTGTCCAATCTGGATCGCATCGTCTGCGAAGAGCAGTTCGGCCACACCACCGACATCCTGATCCGTCGCGCTTTCGGCAATGTCTACGAGCCGCTGCTGCATTGCCGAGGTGAGCAAATTGAGCGCTGGCTCAAGCCGGCCGTGGCGGGACAGCGCACCTGCGCTATCGCCATCACCGAGCCGGGCGCGGGCTCTGACGCGGCCGGCATCAAAACGGCAGCCCGCAAAAATGAGCGCGGCTGGCTGCTGACCGGGAGCAAGCATTTCATCAGCGACGGCCTGTGGAGCGACTTCTTTTTGGTCTCGGCCAGAACAGGTGAAAAATCCATCAGCATGTTCATGGTCGACAAAGGGCTGCCTGGTTTTACCGTCGGCAAAGACCAAAAGATGATGGGGCTGCGCGGCACGCCGCACCTGGAGCTATTTTTTGACAACGTGCAACTTGATAACGCGGCGCTGCTGGGCGAAGAAGGCCAGGGCTTCAAGCTGGCCATGGGCGCGCTCAATGTGGTGCGACTGGCCCAGGTGGGTGCCCGCGCAGTGGGCAAGGCCAGCCACGTCTGCGAAATCATGCTCAGGTGGGCCAAGGAACGACAGCAGTTTGGCACGCCGATCGGCGACTTCCAGATGGTGCAGCAGATGCTCGCCGACAGCGTGATCGAGATCAATGCGGCCCGCTGGATGGTCTACCACGCGGCCTGGATGCTCGACCAAGGCATGGACGCGCGCGAGCAGATCGCCATGGTCAAAGTGCATGCAGCCGAAACGCTGGGCCGGGTGGTCGACCGGGCGGTACAGGTCTTTGGCGGCATGGGTTACTGCAAGGAACTGCCGATCGAGCGCTATTACCGCGATGCCCGCATCTACCGCATCTACGACGGTACCAGCGAGATTCACCGCGGGGTGATTGCCAAGAGCGCACTGAAAAAGGGCGCGGCCTTGTTTGATCTGAACCGGTGAAGGTGAGGGTGAACATGCAGACCAAATTCCTGAGCGCGGCGCAGGCGGTCCAACTCATCAAGGACGGTGACACTGTAGGGCTGATGGGCGGCGGCGGGGGCCTGATGGAGGCCACGCATGTGTTCGAAGCCTTGCAGGATCGCTTTCTCAGCACCGGGCGGCCGCAAAACCTCACCGTCATGCACGCTCTGGGCATCGGCGACAAGAAAACCAAGGGCATGAACTGCTTTGCCCATGAGGGTCTCGTGCGGCGGGTGATCGGCGGACACTGGGTTTGGTCCCCGGCCATGCAGCAAATGGCGCTGAACAACAAAATGGAGGCCTACATCCTTCCCGGGGGTGTGAGCAGCCAACTCATGCGCGAGATCGGTGCAGGTCGGCCCGGCCTGATCACCCACGTGGGCCTGGGCACGGTGTGCGATCCGCGCCACGGCGGAGGGCGCATGAATGCGGCCGCCAAAGACGATCTGGCCGAACTGATCGCCATCGATGGCCAGCAGTGGCTTCGCTACAAGCCATTTCCCATCCATGTGGCCATCGTCAGGGCCAGCGCCGCCGACGAAGACGGCAACATCAGCTTCGAACATGAGGCGGCCAATCTGGATGCCCAGTCGCTGGCTCTGGCCGCCCGAAATAGCGGGGGCCAGGTGATCGTGCAGGTCAAGGAACGCCTGCCACGGGGCGCGCTCAAGGCACGCGAGGTGCGCATTCCTGCGGCCTGGGTCGACGCCGTCGTGGTCGACCCGAATCAGCAGACCAGTTACGACATTCCCTTTGATCCAGCCTTCAGCGGCGAGCTCACCGACACCGATCGCGCCAGCAGTGAAGCGGCCGACCATGCCCGCGAGTTGGCCGCCGGGCAACAGGCCTTCAGCGAACGCCAGGCGGTGGCACGGCGCGCCTACCGAGAACTGTTCAACACCGGCAAGGCCAGACCCGTCATCAACTACGGCGTGGGTGTGCCCGACGCGGTGGCCAAACTGATCGCCGCGCGCAATGAGCAGCACCGCATCTACCAGACCATTGAGCACGGCACCTACGGTGGCACCCTGATGGACGGGGTACTGTTTGGCTACGCACGCAATGCCAGCGCCATGCTCGATGCGGCCACCCAATTCGATTTTTACGGTGGCGGTGGCCTGGACATCGCCTTTCTGGGCTTCGGCGAATTCGACGAACTGGGCTCAGTCAACGTCTCTCGGCTCGGGGGCGTAACCGTGGGCCCGGGCGGCTTCATCGACATCGCCCAAAACGCGAGGAAGGTGGTTTTCTGCGGCACATTCGCCGCCAAAGGGGTGCAATTGCAAACCGGCGACGGACAGATGCGGGTGCTGCGTCAGGGGGCGGTGCGCAAGCTGGTCAAACGGGTCGACCAGATCACCTTCAGCGGCCCACAAGGCCTGCAGCGCGGCCAGCAGGTGCTCTACCTGACCGAGCGGGCCAACTTTCGACTCACGCCAGCGGGTATGGAGTTGTTCGAGATCGCCCCCGGAATCGACCTGCAGCGCGATGTGCTTGACCAGATGGACTTTGCGCCACGGGTAGCCGACACACTGGGCGTCATGGACACGGCCGATTTTCGAGCCCCCAGCCGGGACAACTGAAGCCGGCAGCGATCACAGAATTGGTCCCATCGCCGCGAGGGCACGGCTCCCACTGCCCCAATTGCAGGATGCGCCGGTCTCTGTGGGAGCGCCGTCTTCGGCGCGATGGCCTTGCCTCTGGCTCAAACGTTGAACAGGAAGTTCATCACATCGCCGTCTTTGACGATGTATTCCTTGCCTTCGCTGCGCATCTTGCCGGCGTCTTTGGCGCCCTGCTCGCCCTTGAAGGCGATGTAGTCGTCAAAGGCGATGGTCTGGGCGCGGATGAAGCCGCGTTCGAAGTCACCGTGGATCACGCCAGCGGCCTGGGGGGCGCTGGCGCCGATGCGCACAGTCCAGGCGCGCACTTCCTTGACGCCGGCGGTGAAGTAAGTCTGCAGCCCCAACAGCTTGAAGGCCGCGCGGATGAGGCGGTTCAGACCGGGCTCGCTCTGACCCATTTCAGCCAGGAAGATCGCCTTGTCCTCATCGCTCATCTCGGCCATGTCGGCTTCCATCTTGGCGCAAATGGCCACCACGGGCGCGTTTTGCGAGGCGGCGTATTGCTCGAGCCGCTGCAGCAGCGGGTTGTTGTCAAAACCGTCTTCGCTGACATTGCCTACAAACATGGCGCGTTTGGCGGTGATCAGGCACAGCGGTTTGAGCAGCACCTGATCGTCGGCCGACAGCTCCAGGCTGCGCGCGGGCTTGCCCTCATTGAGGGCGGCCTGCACACGGGTGAGCAAGGCCACCAGCTTGGCCGCTTCTTTGTCGTTGCCGCTTTTGGCCGCCTTGGCGCTGCGCTGCAGGGTCTTGTCGACCGTACCCAGATCGGCCAGACACAGCTCAGTTTGAATGACCTCGATGTCGGCGATCGGGTCGACCTTGCCGGCCACATGGATCACATTGGGGTCTTCGAAGCAGCGCACCACGTTGACGATGGCATCGGTCTCGCGAATGTGCGCCAGGAACTGGTTACCCAGGCCCTCGCCCTGGCTGGCGCCGGCCACCAAACCAGCGATGTCGACAAACTCCACAATGGCCGGCACGATGCGCTCGGGCTTGACGATGTTCGACAGCTGTCCCAGGCGCGGATCAGGCACCTCCACCACGCCGGTGTTGGGCTCAATGGTGCAAAACGGGTAGTTCTCGGCGGCGATGCCGGCCTTGGTCAGGGCATTGAACAGGGTGGACTTGCCAACGTTGGGCAAGCCCACGATGCCGCATTTCAAACTCATGGGATTTCCTTAGGAAGCCGGCGACGCGAGACACGCGCGGTCCAGGCACTGGACCGGGCCGCCGAGCGGCGAATTGTAATTACCCAACTGCGCCATGCTTCAGACCAAAGCTTAAGCCTTCCAGGCACCGGTATGCGCCAGCCTGGCCTGGGCCAGCAAAGCGCACAGGGCCATCAGGAGCATGAGCGAGGCCAGTTGCAGCAGGCCGTCGTGGTCCACCAGTCCGACCAGATAGCCGCCGGCAGCACCGCACAGTTGCTGCAGGCTGCCACTGAAGGCCGCCGCTGTGCCGGCCAGTGCCGGAACCGCACCGACCGCGCCTGAAAGGGTGGGCGGCACCAGCAAGCCATGGCCGACCCCCATGATGGTCAAGGGAATCAACAAGGCCCAGATCGAGGACACACCGGCCAGTGCCAGGCCCCACATGAGCAGCAAACCGCCGACGGTGCCAGTCTGGCCCCAGATCATGAGCTTACGGTCGCCGTGGCGGTGAATCAGCCGACTGGTCAGCAGGTTGCCCAGCACGTAGGGCAAGGGCACGGCCATGATGAACCAGCCCACCGACTCCGGCCCCACGCCAAAGCCTTTGAGCACGATGGGTGCGCCAGCAAAGTAGGTATAGGCCGTGGCCGATGTGGTGGCCAGGATCAGCGCATACAGCACAAAGGAGCGCTGACCCATGAGCCGCACATAAGCGGCCGGGGCCTGGCGCCACCAGGAATCGGTCAGGGTGCTGGCCGGGCGCACATCGGGCAGGCTGCGCCAGGACGCCACCAGAAGCACCAGTGCCAAGACCAAGACCAGGGCGAAATTGCTGGCCCAGCCCAGCAGCACATGCAACTGCCCGCCGATGACCGTGGCCAAGGGCGGGCACAGGCCCATGGTCATGCCGACATAGGCCATGATGCGGGTGCGGTCGCGCCCCACAAAAAGGTCTTGCACCAGCGCGCGGCCGACGACCATGCCCGCGGCACTGCCTGCACCTTGCAAGGCGCGAGCCGCCAGCAACTGGGGCAGGCTGGCAGCAAGCATGGCCAGGGCGCTGCCCAGGGCGGCCAACATCAGCCCGCCCAGCAGCACGCGCTTGCGGCCAAAGCGATCGGCCAGTGGGCCGTAGACCAGTTGCACGCCGCCGTAGGCCGCCACATAGAGGCTGAAGGTCAGTTGCACCTGGGCCTGTGATGCGGAAAAAATCGCCGGCCAGTCCTGCATCGAGGGAATGCACAGGGTCATGGCCAACAAGCCAAAGGCCATCTGGGCCAGCAAAATCAGGACCAGCGCGGGGCGAACAGGGGAAGGTGGATTCATGCGCCAAAAACGAAAGGCCAGATGACGCTGGCCTCAGCCCCGATCATGCGCCCCTTCGGTGGGGCGCAGGGACACCCCGGCGACAGGGGCGCAGCTTCAAAAGCGCCAGGCCCAGCCGCCAGTGAGGATGCGCGAAGTGCTTTGCGGCTTGTCGTTTTCCTGGCTACGAATCAAACCCAGCGCCCAGTCCTGATTCTTGCTGGGTGTGTAGATCGCGCCGATCCCCACAAAACGCGTGCGCAAGCGCAGGCCGTCGGCCCCTTTGCTGAACTGCTGGCCCACATCGAGGGCCAGGCTCCAGGCGGCGTCGATTTCCCAAACGGGTGACACCGAGAAGTGCTGCTGGTTGTCGTTGCCCTGCGACTGACGGAAACGTTCACGCCCCAAGCCCAGGTTGAAGTGGACCGCGCCAAAAAAAGTCTCTTGCGAAGCGAGGGCTGTCAAGCGATAAGAGGTACGTCCGGTGCCCAGGCCAGCAGCCTCGCGGGAGGCGCTGACCGGCAAAATCAGCTCGGGCTTGAGCGCCAGACTGAGCCCGCCAGACGACTGCGTCCAGGCCCGCCACTTGAGCCCCAGCACCAGATTACCGCCGCCCGAGGGCGAGCCGATCTCGGGCGACTTCAGGCTGCGGTAGACGCCAGAGGCAAACACGTCGACCTCCTCGGTCAGGCCGAAGGTATAGGTGGCGCCGGTGTCTCGGCTGCGGCCGACGACCGATGCCTGCCGAGCCCGCTCATCGGTATGCAACAACTCCAGTTGCCGCTCACCCTTGTCCAGGATTTCGGTGTCATCAGTGATCAGGTACTGGGCATGTAAAGGCAGCGCGGACAGGGAGGTCAGGCAAAGGCTGCAGAGGGCGATTCGGATCATGGCAAATTGTGTCGTTGTCTTGTGTGGTGCGGCACTTTAACGCCAAATGCCGGTCAGTTGATGCCAGTGGCGCGGGTAGGTACGAACCAGTAGACGCCAGACGCGGCTTGCCCCCTACGATATCGGCTGACCAAAGACCCACTCCGACAAAGGATGCCCCATGAAAAAATGGCTCTGTACCCTGATGACGCTGCTGGCCCTGGGATCGGCCCAAGCCTGGCCCGATGCCAGCAAGCCCGTGACCCTGGTCGTGCCCTTTCCGCCGGGCGGCTCGACCGACCTGATTGCGCGCACACTGGCGCCCAAGCTTCAAGAAAGGCTAGGTGGGCGCTTCGTGGTGGACAACAAGGCTGGCGCCACCGGAACCATCGGCACCGGCCAGGTGGTGCGCGCAGCACCAGACGGTCAGACCCTGCTGGTGTCCTCGCTGGGGCCCTTCGTGATCGCGCCGCACCTGATTAAGGCGCCCTACGACGCACTCAAGGAGCTCGACTACATTTCGGTGGCGGTTCAGGCGCCCAACGTGCTGGTGGTGCCAGCGGCCTCGCCTCACAAGTCGCTGGCCGATGTGATCGCCTTCACCAAGGCGACCCCCAACAAAATGACCTTTGCCTCCTCCGGCAACGGCAGCAGCGACCACCTCACCGCCGAACTGTTTTGGCTGCAGACCGGCACCACCGGCATCCACGTGCCCTACAAAGGCGGCGGGCCGGTGATGAATGACCTGCTGGGCAATCAGGTCGACTCGTCCTTCATGAACATCAACACTGCCATGCCCCAGATCCTGGCCGGCAAGCTGCGGGCACTGGCCATCACCAGCGCGCGCCGCTCCAGCCTGCTGCCGCAAGTGCCCACCTTGGAAGAGTCGGGCATCAAGGACGCCAACGTGTATTCCTGGCAGGCGGTGGCCGGCCCCAAGGGAATGTCGGCCGAGGTCAAGACCCGGCTGCATGCGGCCATTGCCGCAAGCCTGAACGACCCGCAGGTCCGGCCCAAGCTGCTTGAACTGGGCTTTGAGATCGTGGCCAGCACGCCCGAGCAGTTCACCGCTTACCAGGCGGCCGAATTCGCCCGCTGGAAGAGGTTGATCGAGTCGCGCCAGATCAAGGCCGACTGAGCGCCGAAGCGGCGCCAAGACTGGTCGCAGGCGCGGTCCGGCGCGGCCGGATCGAGCCTCTGCCAGACTGGAGCGCTGCTCATGCCCAACCCAGCGACCGCGCGAAGTCGGCCAGGGTCTGATTGAAACAAGCGGGTGCTTCCACCTCGGCCAGATGGCCCACGCCCTGCCACAGTTGCAGCTGCGCCTGCGGCAAGCCGGCCACAAGCAGGTCGGCGTTGTCTTGGCGCGGGTTGATCTGATCTTCACTGCCCTGCACCATGAGCACCGGCATGTCCAAATGCGCCAGGTGGTCGAGGCTGCAAAACGAGGACAAGCGAAAGGCGGCTGCGTTTTCCAGGCCACGCACATGCAGGCCGCGGGCCACTTCGGTCAGCCACTGACGCAGCGCCGCAGGCGCGGCCGCACCCACCAGATGATCGACACCCCGATCGCCGTACTGATAAGCGCCCTGCCGAATGCGGGCGATGCGATCTTCAAAGGCGGCCCGCCGCTGGGCGGACAGCTCACGCTGACCGATGCCCGCGCCGCTGAGCAGCAAGCCGCGCACCCGCTGCGGCTGGGCCACCGCAAAGGCCTGGGCAACGGCAGAGCCAAAAGAGTTTCCGACCAGCAGGCATTCGTCGACCTGCACCGACTGCAGAAAATCGGCCAGTGCCTGCGCGTAGTCGGCCGCCTGTGGCGCCGGGGCCCGCAGGTCATCGCTCAGGCCATAGCCCGGCGCGTTCCAGGCGATCACCCGCCAGCGCGCCGACAGGGCGGCCAGTTGAAAACGGAAATAGTCGGCATGCGCGCCAATGCCGTGCAGCATGACGATGCACGGCCCTTGGGAGGGGCCAGCTTCAAGATAAGACCAACTGTCACCGGTATAAAGGGGCTGTGCGGCTGGCTCGATGCGCGCCAGCCGCAAGGGCGGCAGAGCAGGCCAGTGCGCCACGTCTGACAGGTCGATCGCAGCGGCGAAATCGCCGTCAAGGCCTTGCGACCCCCCGCCCGCGAGCGCCTGAATAGAATGCACACGGTCTTTCAGTGACGCATCAGGAGAATGGTTTGATGACATTTCGCGCAGCAATGAGGGCTTTGGTCATGGTCGTGTGGGCCGCCACCGGCCTGGCCCAAGCTCAGTCCACCGATTGGCCAACTCGCCCAGTGCGAGTGATCGTACCGTACCCGGCCGGTGGCGGCGTCGACGTATTGGCACGCGCCGTCGCCCAAAAACTGCAGGAACGCTGGCAGCAAGCTGTGACCGTGGACAACCGGCCCGGCGCCAACACCCTGATTGGTACGGAAATGGTGGCAAGGGCCACCGATGGCCATACCTTGCTGGTGACCACCGACGCTACTTTCACCATCAACCCGCATCTGTACACGCGCCTGCCGTATGACTTTGAGCGCGACTTTGCCCCGGTCACGCGCATGGTGGCCTTCAGCCAGTTGCTGGTGGCCTCGGCTGGTCTGCCGGCCAACACCTTGCCCGAGTTGGTGGCCTTGGCGCGCAAGCAACCGGGCCAGTTGTCGTATGCCTCCTATGGCGCCGGCAGCCAGCCGCAACTGGCCACCGAGATGCTCAAGCAAAAGGCCGGCATCTTCATCGTACACATTCCCTACCGGGGCATCCCGCAGGCCGTCAGCGCGGTGGTCAGCGGCGAGATTCCCCTGACCTGGGCCGGCATCCCGTCGGCTCGGCCGCATTTGCAAAGCAAACGCATGAAGGCCCTGGCCTATGGTGGCAAGACCCGCCACCCGGCGTTTCCAGATGTGCCGACCGTGGGCGAGCTGGGTTACCCAGAAGTCGATGCCAATGTGTGGGTGGGACTGTTCGCACCCATCGGCCTGCCGGCGGCGGCGGTCCAGCGCATCGAGCGCGACGTGGCGGCCATCTTGCGCGAGAGCAGCTTCAAGGAGCGCGAGATCGACGGCAAGGGCTATGACCTGGTGGGCGGCAACGGGCAAGAACTGGCCCGCCACATTCGCCAGGAACTGCAGACTCGGGCCGGCCCCATCCGCTACTCGGGTAGCCGCGTCGAATGAGTTCGTCCCAGGCACTGCCGGCGGTCACGCGCCGGACGGTGCTGCTGCTGTCCATGGCCTGCTTTGCGAGCATGGCCAGCCAGCGCATTTGCGATGCCATGCTGCCTGAACTTTCCAGGCAGTTTGACAGCAGCCTGGCGGCCACCGCGCAGGTGGTGTCGGTGTTCGCGCTGGTCTATGGCCTGACCCAGCTGATTTACGGCGCGCTGGGGGACCGCTATGGCAAGCTGCGGGTGGTCAGTTACACCACGCTGGGCTGCGGCTTGGGCAGCTTGCTGGCGGTCTTTGCC
>JAXITB010000006.1:0-20174 GCA_034680305.1 Polaromonas sp.
GTGAAGGTGTTCAACTGGATCGCCACCATGTGGAAGGGCTCGATGACCTTCGAGACACCGATGCTGTTCGCGGTGGGCTTCCTGTTCGTCTTCACCATGGGTGGCTTCACCGGTCTGATTTTGTCCGTCGCGCCGGTCGATACGCAGTTGCAGGACGGCTACTACGTCGTTGCCCACTTCCACTACGTGCTGGTGGCCGGTTCGCTCTATGCCATGTTTGCCGGTTTCTACTACTGGGCGCCCAAGTGGACCGGCGTCATGTACAACGAGACGCGCGGCAAGATCCACTTCTGGTGGTCGCTGATCTCGTTTAACGTGACCTTCTTCCCGATGCACTTCCTGGGGCTGGCCGGCATGCCCCGCCGTTATGCCGACTACCCGATGCAGTTCACTGACTTCAACATGTGGGCTTCGGTCGGCGCCTTTGCCTTCGGCATCGCCCAGGTTTATTTCTTCCTGTTCGTCGTCCTGCCCGTGATGCGTGGCGTCGGTGAAAAGGCGCCAGCCAAGCCCTGGGAAGCCGCTGAAGGCCTGGAGTGGGAAGTGCCCTCGCCAGCGCCTTTCCACACCTTCGAGACGCCGCCTAAGCTCGATGCCACTGCCACTCGGGTGATTGGCTGATTGCATATGACGCCGCAGCAAGACAAGAGTAACCGTCGCCTGGGCTTGATCCTGGCAACGGTGGCCTTGGCCTTCTTTTTCGGTTTCATGGCGCGCATGCTGCTGCTTGGTAGCTGAGCGGCGATCGAAAGACATTGATGGCACCTCGGCGCGATAACCTGCGGATGATGGGCAAGCTGTGCGTCATCGCGCTGGGCATGTTCGGATTTGGCTATGCCTTGGTGCCCTTGTACATCGCGATCTGCGAGATGACTGGCATCAATGTGTTGGCCCTGGGCGACAAGCTCATCCCGGGGGCGGTTTCCAAACAGGCGGCCAACACGCAGATTGATACCACCCGCACCATCACCATTGAGTTTGACGCTAACTCGCGGGGCCCGTGGGACTTCAAGCCAGCGGTGCGATCGGTCCAGGTGCGCCCTGGCGAGTTGACCACGGTGATGTACGAGTTTCAAAACATGCAAAACCGGACGATGGCGGCCCAGGCCATTCCCAGTTATGCGCCGCGTCAGGCTTCGCCGCATTTCAACAAGCTTGAATGCTTCTGCTTCAATCAGTACACCCTGGCGCCGGGCGAAAAAAAGCAGTGGCCGGTGGCTTTTGTGATCGACCCCAAGTTGCCCAAAGACGTGACCACCATCACTTTGTCTTACACCTTTTTTGAGGTGGGGGGCAAGACGCCGGCGGCGCCGGGCAAGGTCGCGGTGGGGCGAGCTGACAGGGAGCCAGGCGCATGAGCGCAGGCTCCGTGCTGACCACGGTCAAGGCGGTGGCCTGGTCTTTTTTGGGCCTGCGCGGTCGTCAGGGTTTTGACCAGGACGTGCAGCGGCTCAGGCCCTTGCAGGTGGTCACAGTGGGTTTGATTGGTGTTTTTGTTTTTGTGGGGGCCCTGGCCGCGTTGGTTCACTGGATCGTGCCGGGGTGAGGGTAGGGAGTGCATCGCGCCGATGACTCCGTGATTTTTTTGCAGCGTTTTTGAGTACAAGAGGAAAGAGCATGTCTTCAGCCACACACGGCACAACGCCTTACTACTTCGTGCCCGGGCCGTCGCGCCATCCGGTCATGGCCGCCATTGGCTTGTTTTTTGTGATTCTCGGCGCGGGCCAATGGATCAACGGTTCTGGCTGGGGCGCTTATTCACTGCTCTTTGGTCTGTTGTGGTGGCTCGGGGTGCTGTACCAGTGGTTCCGCGATGCGATCTCCGAGAGTGAAGGCGGGCTCTACAGCGACCGGATCGATGCCTCCTTCCGCTGGAGCATGAGCTGGTTCATCTTCTCCGAAGTGATGTTTTTTGGCGCCTTCTTCTCCGCGCTGTGGTGGGCGCGCGCCCACTCGGTGCCCATGCTTGGCAGCCTCGAAAACGCGCTTCTCTGGCCGGATTTCCGTGCCGTCTGGCCCTCTCTGCAGGCCGGGATGACCGCTTCGCCCGCCGGCATCGTCGAGCCCTTCACCACGGTCGGCCCGTTTTGGCTGCCGACCATCAACACCGCCTTGTTGCTGACCTCAGGTGTGACCCTGACCATCGCCCACCATGCGCTGCGCGATGGCCAGCGTGCCAAGACCATCAGTTACATGTGGATCACGGTGCTGTTGGGCTTCATCTTTCTGTGCGTCCAAGGCTATGAGTATTTCCATCTTTACAGCGACCTCAACTTGAAGCTGAACTCTGGCATTTACGGCTCGACCTTTTACATGCTGACCGGCTTTCACGGTTTCCATGTGTTCGTCGGCATGTTGATGCTGCTTTTCGTCACGCTGCGCCTGCAAAAGGGCCACTTCACCGCTGACCGTCACTTCGGGTTCGAAGGGGCGGCCTGGTACTGGCACTTTGTGGACGTGGTCTGGTTGGGCCTGTACATCCTGGTTTACTGGCTTTGAACGCGTTGTCCCGCGACTAGCGGGACGGCCCGATCAGGCTGGTCGGCAGGAGCAAGAGGCCGCTGCGTACACAGCGGCCTTTTTCATTGCGCCAGAGTGGCTATGGCCCCACAGGCAGGCCGGTGGGACGGATGTAGCCGAGCTTCCAGGCCAGCAGAACGCACAGGAACAGCAGGATGGAAAACCCTACCCTGAAGGCCAGCGCCCGTGCCATGTGGCTGGTCTTGGGTTTTCCCGAGCCGTCTTTGAGCATGAAGTAAAGAGCGCTGGCCAAGGCGCCCAGGATGGCCACGAAGGCCAGGCCAATCAGATACGACATAGGAGAATTATCCGTCCATGACGATCGGTGTCGACCCTGACCTGCCTAATGGCAGTCCGCTGCGCAGCGGCCGGTGGTGGCTATTGACTGTGGCCACCTGGGCCATGATTGCGCTGACTTTCTCTCTGGGCCGTTGGCAGGTGAATCGTGCGGCAGAAAAGCTCGAGCGCGCGGCCGCCATGGAGGCGCGCACCCGTGAGCCTTTGCTCGATCAGGCCGCCCTGCTGGCGCAAGCCGATCTGGGTGTAGCCCTACATCGGTCGGTACAACTGCAAGGACGCTGGCTGGCCGAGCGTACGGTCTATCTGGACAACCGGCCCATGGGGGGGCGGGCTGGCTTTTGGGTGATCACGCCCTTGCAACTGCCCGACAGCGAGCGGGTGATTTTGGTGCAACGCGGCTGGATTCCCCGCGACTTCATGGATCGTCAGCGTCTGGCTCCGGTGCAAATGCCAGCCGGTTGGGTTCAGGTCAGTGGTCGTTTGGCCCTGGCGCCAGGCAAGCTTTACGAGCTGGCGGCCGATCAGCGCGGTCCAATCCGGCAAAATCTATACGTTGACCAGTACCGGCGCGAAACCGGCTTGCCTTTGATCGACGCGCTGTTGGTGCAGACGGGGGAGCCCAGTGAGGGCTTGCAACGGCAATGGGACCCACCCCAGCTGGGCGTGGACAAGCATCATGGCTATGCCTTCCAGTGGTTCGGCTTGTCCGGTTTGCTGGTCCTGCTCTATATCTGGTTTCAGTGGATCGCGCCGCGTCGCCGCCTCAAGGCTCAATCAAAGTCATGAACCCTTCGCCCCAAGCCAGTGCCTCTTCGCCGCAGGATCAGCCTCTGGGCTTGACCGTACATGATTTGCCGACGCCCGAGCAGGCCAGCGGCGCTGCCGCGGCGGCGGGACGCTGGCGTATGCTGCTCATTTTGCTGGTCTGCGCTGCGCCGGTGATCGCCTCGTACTTCACCTACTACGTGATCCGGCCGGAGAGCCGGCGCAGCTTTGGTGAGCTGATCGAACCCCAGCGACCCTTGCCTGCAGTTGCCGGCAGTGCCCTGGACGGGCGGGTGTTGTCGCTTCCCAGTCTGAAAGACCAATGGTTGCTGGTCGCGGTGGCCGGCGGTGCTTGCGAGGCCAGCTGCCAGAGCCTGCTGTATTTGCAGCGCCAGCTGCGTGAATCGCTCGGTCGCGAGAAGGAACGGGTCGATCGCGTTTGGCTGATCAGCGACGATGTCCCGGTGGATCCTGCTCTGCAGGCGGCGCTGCTGGGTGCCACGGTCTTGCGGGTGCCGGCCGCAGCGCTGTCAGCTTGGCTGACGCCTGCACCCGGGCAGCAGTTGGGCGATCATCTTTATGTGGTCGACCCGATGGGGCACTGGATGATGCGTTTTCCGGCTCAGCTGTCGGTCGAGACGGCCGGCCAGGCCAAGCGAGACATTGAACGCCTGCTGCGTGCCTCCAACAGCTGGGACCAGCCGGGTCGCTGATTGCCTGCCATGCCCGAGACCGCGCTCTACGATTTTGGCCCGACGGCCCACCTCATGCTGATGGGCCTGCTGCTGGCGCTGGCGCCCCTGGCTTGGGTGTGGCTGCGTCAGCGCAGTCATGCGCCGGCGCAGCGCCTGCGGGCCTTGACCCTGGTGACCCTGTTTCTCACCTTCGATCTGGTCTTGTTTGGCGCCTTCACCCGCTTGAGCGACTCCGGCCTTGGTTGCCCAGACTGGCCGGGCTGCTACGGCAGCGCCAGCCCGCTGGGTGCGCGCGAAGAAATCACCCAGGCGCAAACGGCCATGCCGACCGGGCCGGTCACCCACGCCAAGGCCTGGATCGAGATGGTGCACCGCTATCTGGCCACGGCGGTGGGTGTGCTCATTTTGACCCTGGCCGTGGCCACCTTTGGATACCGGCGCCAGCAACGGCTGACTCGGGTGCACCTCGGCGCCGAGGTGCTCTCGCCCGTCTGGCCGGCCCTCACGCTGGTGTGGGTGTGTGTGCAGGGGGCGTTTGGCGCCCTGACCGTGACCATGAAGCTGTTTCCGGCCATTGTCACCATGCACCTGCTTGGCGGCATGATCCTGCTGGCTCTCCTGCAGGCTCAGGCCAGCCGCTACGCGCTGGCGGCTGGGCAGACACCCATGATGGTCTTGCCTGCCCGTGTTCGCCAGGTGCTGTGGCTGTCATTTGGCCTGCTGTGGCTGCAGATCGCTTTGGGCGGTTGGGTCAGTACCAACTATGCGGTGCTGGCCTGCAGCGATTTTCCGGGCTGTCAGGGCTCCATGTGGCCCACCATGGATTTCAGGCAGGGCTTTACCCTCTGGCGCGAACTCGGTGCAGCCCGTGATGGCGGCAACATCAGCTTTGCGGCGCTCACCGCCATTGCCTACGCCCACCGCCTGGCCGCCTACGTCGTGATGCTGGCCTTGCTGGTTTTGGCCGGCATGCTGGCCCGTGATCCGGCCTCGCGCCGGGCCGGCCATTGGGTGCTGGGGCTGGTGCTTTGGCAGTTTTTGAGCGGCTTGAGTAATGTGGTGCTGGGCTGGCCTCTGGTGGCGGCACTGGCGCACACCGGCGGCGCGGCTGCGCTGGTCATTGTGCTGAGCGCTACCATCTGCCAGTCGCGCAGTGCCTCAGGCCTGCGCCACCAGTTTTCTAATCCCGTATCCCCCACGTCCGCATGAGTTCCTCCGACGCTTCGGCCCCAGTGGCTCTCCCGGCCACCTCGCGGTGGGCGCAGTTCTACGCGCTGACTAAGCCGCGCGTGGTGCAGCTCATCGTGTTTTGTGCCCTGATCGGCATGGTGCTGGCCGTGCCAGGGCTGCCGGGCTGGGCCCATGTGAAGCTGGCTCTACTGGCTTGCCTGGGTGTTTGGCTGGTTGCCGGCGCGGCGGCGGCCTTCAATTGCATTGTGGAGCAGCACATCGATGCCCGCATGCGGCGCACGGCTTGGCGCCCGACGGCCAAGGGCCAGTTGAGCAATGTGCAGACCTTGCTGTTCTCCAGCGTCCTGTGCGCCCTGGGCTCGGTGGTGCTGTATGTCTGGGTCAACCCGCTGACCATGTGGCTGACCTTCGCGACCTTCGTTGGGTATGCGGTCATCTACACGGTGGTGCTCAAGCCCCTGACGCCGCAGAACATCGTCATCGGCGGGGCTTCCGGGGCCATGCCGCCCGTTTTGGGCTGGGCTGCCATGACCGGCGAGGTCGGCCCCGAGGCGTTGATCCTGTTTCTCATTATTTTCTTGTGGACGCCCCCGCATTTCTGGGCCTTGGCGCTGTATCGGGTGGAGGACTATCGCAAGTCGGGTCTGCCCATGCTGCCCGTGACCCATGGCAATGAATTCACCCGACTGCAGATCCTGCTCTACACCGTGGTGCTGTTTGCTGCCTGTCTCATGCCTTTCGTGTTTCAGATGAGCGGCTGGTTTTACCTGGTGGCAGCAACGGTGTTGAGTCTGATGTTTTGCTACTACGGTTGGGCGCTGTGGCGTGAATACTCAGACGCCCTGGCCCGCAAGACCTTCCGGTTCTCACTGATTCACCTGTCGCTGCTGTTCGCCGCTTTTCTGATCGACCATTACATTCCATGACTGCCCTCATGCCGTCTCGACGCATGGTCTTGCTCGCTGCTGCGGCGTTGGCGGCCTGCTCTCCCGACAAGCCTTCATTTCGCAGCATCGACATCACCGGTGCCGACTATGCGCGCGATTTTCAATTGACCGACCACAACGGTCAGCAGCGCAGCATGGCCGACTTCCGCGGCAAGCTGGTGGTCGTGTTTTTCGGTTTCACCCAATGCCCCGACGTTTGCCCGACTGCCATGGCTGACCTGGTGCAGGTCAAGGCCGCCTTAGGCAGCGATGGTGAGAAATTGCAGGCTCTGTTCATCACAGTCGATCCGGAGCGCGACACGCCAGAAGTCCTCAAGGCTTACGCCGGCAACTTTGACCCGACCTTTCTGGGTTTGCGCCCGACGGCGCAACAGTTGCCCGAGTTGACCCGTCACTTCAAAATCTTCTACAAGAAGAATGAGGGCCCGACGCCAAGCAGCTATACCCTGGACCATTCGGCCGGCAGCTATGTGTTTGATGCTCAGGGCCGGGTTCGGCTTTACACCCGCCAAGGCATAGGCGCGGCGGGCCTGACCGAAGACCTGCGCCTCTTGCTCAAAGGCGCCTGAAGCCTGCCGGCCAGGTGCCCAACGCGGCACGGCCCCTCAGGCCGGCTGCACCCAGGTTGCTGGGCGGCGCTCAGGGCTGGATTTTTTGCTCGCGGATGATCTGGCCGAGTTCCTGGGTGTCAGCGGCAATCCGGGCTTTGAGCTCGTCCGGCCCCGAGCCGATGGGTTGCCAGCCTTGCTGCAGCAACTTGCTGCGCATGTCGGCCGAACGCACGATCTCGGCCACCACGGCGCTCAGGCGCTGCACCTGCGCCGCGGGCTGCGAGGCCGGCGCTGCGACGGCATTCCAGATTTCAAGTCTGTAGTTTTTCACACCCGCCTCATCCAGGCTGGGCACATCGGGCGTCAGGGCGCTGCGTCCGACGCTGGTGCTGCCCACCACACGCAATTTACCGCTGCGCGCCTGAGCTGCGGCCAGTGCCGGTGGCAGCAAGGCCGCTTGAATTTGCGCGCCCAAAATGGCGGTGATCACCTGCGGGTTGCCAGGGTAGGGCACATGCACCGGCGCGATGCCGGTGCGCGCCTTGAGCAACTCCATCCCCAGATGGGCCACCGTGCCGACGCCAGGCGAGCCGTAGCTGGCAGACGTGCCGCTTTGGCGCATCTGGGCCAACCACTGCGCGGCGTCGGCGCCGGGCGCGTCAGCCGGCACGGCCAGCACCAGCGGGGCAGTGCCGATCAGGCTCACCGGCGCGAGGTCTTTTTGTGGATCGTAGGGCAGTTTGGGGTTGAGCAAGCCGGCGATCGTCATGTTGCCGTTGATCATCAGGCCCAGGGTGTGGCCGTCGGTGGCCTTGGCCACGAAGTCAGCGGCGATGTTGCCGCCAGCGCCGACCTTGTTGTCGACGATGACGGGTTGGCCCAGGGCCTTGGACAGCGGCTCGGCCAGCAGGCGGGCGGTCAGGTCGGGGCTGGAGCCAGCGGGAAAGCCCACCACCAGACGAAGCGGCCTTTGCGGCCAGTCAGTCGTTTGAGCACTCACCCCTGCTGCTGTCAGCGTCATGGCAAGTACGGCTCCCAGCGCGATTCGTCGATGGGTCTGGCGAAGGATAGGCATCTTGAGCTCCTGGTCGTGTGACGCACCTGGCGTGCAGGCATTCATGAATCGCCGATTGTCATCCACGCGGTCCTCGCCCCGGCCCGCGCGGGGCTCATGAAAAACCCGGCCACGGCCGGGTTTGAGGTGTCAGGCCCAAAGGCGCCCTCGGGCGGCCTCAGGCGTAGGCCGACAGCGCCTTGCGCATCTTCTTCATGGCCGCCACTTCGATCTGGCGGATGCGCTCGGCGCTGACCTGGTATTCGGCGGCCAACTCATGCAGCGTCATGCCGCCCGAGCCGTCGTCATTGACCTTGAGCCAGCGCTCCTGCACGATGCGGCGCGAACGTGGATCGAGTTCATCGAGGGCCACGGCAATGCCGTCGCTGGCCAGCAAGTCGCGCTGGTGTGATTCGATCAGCGCGGTCGGCTCGTGGCTGGTGTCGGCCAGGTAGGCGATCGGGCCAAACGGGTCTTCCCCATCTTCGCCGGGGCTGGGGTCGAGTAGTACGTCGCCGCCGGCCATGCGCTGCTCCATCTCGACGACTTCCTCACGCTTGACCTGCAGCGTGCGCGCCATCGAGTCGATCTGGTCTTCGCTCAAAGTCTCGCGGTGCGTGGCGGCCTCGGCGTCATCCTTGAAGCCCTGCTTCATCGAGCGCAGGTTGAAAAACAACTTGCGCTGGGCCTTGGTGGTGGCCATCTTGACCATGCGCCAGTTGCGCAGGATGTATTCGTGGATTTCAGCCTTGATCCAGTGCAGCGCATAGCTGACCAAGCGCACCCCCTGGTCGGGATCGAAGCGCTTGACCGCCTTCATCAGCCCGATGTTGCCCTCTTGGATGAGGTCGGCATGTGGCAGGCCGTAGCCCAAGTACTTGCGCGAGACCGACACCACCAAGCGCAGGTGTGACATCACCAGCCGGCTGGCCGCTTCCAGGTCGTTCTGATCGCGCAGGCGCCGGGCGCAGTCTTGCTCCTCTTCCAGGGTGAGCATGGGCATGCGGCCCACGGCACTGATGTAAGCATCCAGATTACCCAGGGGCGGCAGCAGGCTGGCGCTGACCCACGGGTTGGAAACCGCCAGGGCGCCGGGATTCACAGACAAGCTTGTCATGAGTGACTCCTGTTGTACATTGGGCTTCATTTTAGCACTCATGAAGCTCGAGTGCTAACACCCGCTTTGCCCAGTTCCGGCTGCCCAAGAGGGGTTTTACCGCCGGGGGGCTTGGGACCGGTAGCCGCCTCAACGGCGATCGGGCGGCAGGTCCCGCGCCTGCACATCCTGGACGTCTTCGGCCGGACGGGCCAGCGGCCTGCCGGTCGGCGACAGGGCCTCCGCCGCCTGCTCCGCCCGACTCTGTCGCCTCAGACTCTGACCGAGGTCGGTCACCGTCCGGACGCGGGAGAAGTGTGCACTGACATTGATGTTCGGCCGTTTCCCGGAGATCAGGCGCCACAGGATCCCGATCAGAACGAAGCCCAGGATGATCAAGACCAGAACCAGGCCGAGAGCCAGGCCCACCAGTTTGAGTGCCAGTCGAAGAATCCAGGCCAGGATGTCGAGCAGAAAATTCAGAGGACGCATGTGTGAAATTGTCGGTCGCGCAAGGGGCCTGCGACCAGCCATGGCAGCGGCCACAGAGATCCAGACTGGACCTGCGCTGAATCTCTCAGGCGGGCAGGAGGACCGGCGCAGTATAGGCATTTGGCAGTAAAGGCGGTCTGGCCATGGCATCAGACAATCAGGACATGTCCAAGACCCCGGCTCTGAGCATCATCATGCCCGTACTCGACGAAGGCCCAGCGCTGCGCCTGGCGCTGCAGGCCTTGGCCGTCTGGCGCCAGGCAGGGGCTCAATTGATCGTGGTCGATGGCGGCAGTCAGGACGACAGCCTGGGCTTGGCCGCCCCATGGGCCGATCTGGTGCTCGGTGCGCCGCGTGGCCGCGCCAGCCAGATGAACGCCGGTGCAGCGCGGGCCAGCGGGGCGTGGTTGCTCTTCCTTCATGCAGACACCCGCTTGCCTGAGGCTGCGCTGGCGCGACTTTGCAGCGGCTTGCCGCCACCTGCCGTTTGGGGTCGATTTAATGTCCGCATCGATCACCCGCACTGGCTGCTGCGGGTGGTGGGCGCCATGATGAATTGGCGATCGCGCCTGAGCGGCGTGGCCACGGGTGATCAGGCCATGCTGGTGCGGCGCGATGTGTTCGAACAAGTCGGCGGTTTCCCCGACATTTCCCTGATGGAAGACATCGCGATGTCCAAGCGGCTACGGACCTTGGCCCGGCCGGTGTGTCTGTCGCCTCCGGTGCTCACCTCGGCCCGGCGCTGGTTGCGCCATGGCATCTGGCGCACCATCTGGCTGATGTGGTGGCTGCGCGCCGCCTATTTCTTTGGCGCCGATCCGGACGATTTGGCTGTGCGTTATGGTTACCGCCCCAGACCGCGTTGAGGCGGTCACGGTAGCGGTGCTGGCCAAAGCACCGCTGGCCGGCCAGGCCAAGACCCGCCTGGCCCCCGAACTGGGCCCCGCCGGTGCGGCCAGAGCGCACCGCGCCTTGGTGCTGCGAACGCTGCAGACGGTGGCGCATGCGGGCTTGCCGGTGCGGCTGTGGTGCGCTCCTTCGGTCGATCAGCGATTTTTCAGGGCGCTGACGCGCACCCAAGGCCTGGCCTTGGCCACCCAGCCTGAGGGCGATGTGGGCGTGCGCATGCACGCGGCCTTCGTCGCCCATGCCCGCTGTAGCAGCGCGCCGATGCTGCTGATCGGTACCGACTGCCCGGCCTTTGACGCGGCGCATCTGCGGCAGGCGGCCCGCCGGCTGCTGGCCGGCGACGAGGCGGTGTTCACGCCGGCCGAAGACGGCGGCTATGTGCTGGTGGGCCTGCGTCGGCCGGTGGCTGATCTGTTCAATGCGGTGAGTTGGAGCACGGCGGCGGTGATGGGGCAGACCCGGGCCCATCTGCGGCGCCTGGGCCTGCGCTGGAGCGAGATGCCCACCTTGTGGGATGTGGACCGGCCGGCCGATTGGCAGCGGTGGCAAGGCCTGCAAGCCTTGCAAGCCTTGAAAGCCCAAAAGGGCTCTGGTTTTCAAAACCTCAGCTGAGCAGGGCCTGCGCGAATTCGCGCGCCTGGAAGGTTTCCAGGTCTTCGAGCTTTTCACCCACGCCCACGAAATAGACTGACAGCGGTCGCCAGTCTGGGTGGGATCGGCTGCGTTCACGGGCCCACAGCGCGATGGCGGCCAGCACGCCGCCCTTGGCGGTACCGTCGAGCTTGGTGACGATCAGACCGGTCAGTTGCAGCGCCTCGTCGAAGGCCTTGACCTGCGCCAGCGCGTTTTGCCCGGTATTGCCGTCGATGACCAGCAGCACCTCATGGGGCGCGGCAGCATCGGCCTTGCCAATGACGCGCTTGATCTTCTTGAGCTCTTCCATCAGGTGCAACTGCGTGGGCAGGCGCCCGGCGGTATCGACCAGCACCACGTCCTTGCCTCTGGCCTTGCCGGCGCTGACCGCATCGAAGCTGACAGCGGCCGGATCGCCCCCTTCTTGGCTGACGATGTCGACCGTGTTGCGCTCGGCCCAGACCATGAGTTGCTCGCGCGCCGCCGCCCGAAAGGTATCGGCCGCGGCCAGCAGCACCGAAGCGCCCTCATCGGCCAAGTGATGCGTGAGCTTGCCGATGGAAGTGGTCTTGCCAGCGCCATTGACACCGGCGACCATGATCACCGTCGGCAGGGCTGCGCCGATCACCAGGGGCTGCTCTAGGGGCTCGAGCAGTTCAGCCAGGGCCTCGACCAGCAGCCCTTTCATAAGGGTCGGGTCGCTCACCGAACCCTCACGCACCCGCCTTTTGAGCTCGCCGAGCAGGTGCTCGGTGGCGGCCACCCCGGTGTCGGCCATGAGCAGGGCGGTTTCGAGCTCTTCGTAAAGAGCGTCGTCGATGCGGCTGCCAACAAATACACTGGCAATGCTGCTGCCTGTTTTGCGCAGTCCGGCGCGCAGGCGAGCCAGCCAGCCCTGACGTGCCGCAACGGGTGCGGCAGTGGCAGCAGGCGGGGCAGCGACGCCGGCCTTGGGCTCAGCTTGGCTCTGGGCTTCAAGCGCGGTCGCTGGCTCGGCTGGCTTCGGCGCATCGGTGGCCGGGCTGCCAGGCGAGAGAAATTTCTTGAAGAAGCTGAACATGGAGCAGGTCTATTGGAGTCGCTCTATTCTATGAAACGCGGGCCTGTGCACTGGGTCGGCCCCGCAGCGAAAGGTCGATTCATGCGTGCTTCCTGGAAAATTTGGTGGGTCTGCGGTTTGGTGTCTGTGTGGTTTGCCGCCCCCATTGGGGCCCAGCCTGTTGCAGCGCCAGCCACTGCCGCTGCGCCCGCGCGCCAAGATGAGCCGCAGCAGTTCACGCTGTCCAATGGCATGACCTTGCTGATCAAGGTCGACCGCCGCGCTCCCACCGCTGTGCACATGCTGTGGCTGCGGGTGGGCTCCATCGACGAAGTCGATGGCACTTCGGGGGTGGCTCATGTGGTCGAGCACATGATGTTCAAGGGCACGCCCGGCATGGCGCCGGGCGAATACTCCAAGCGCATTGCCGCCCTGGGCGGTCGCGACAACGCCTTCACCAGCCGCGATGCCACGGCTTATCACCAGCAGATCCCAGCTTCACGGCTGCGTGAGGTCATGGCGCTGGAGGCCGACCGTTTTGCCCGCAACACCTGGGTCGACGAGGAATTCAAGCGCGAGATCGAAGTCATCAAGGAAGAGCGGCGCCAGCGGGTGGATGAATCGCCGCGCAGTCAGCTCCATGAAATGGCCCGTGCGGTCATGTTCACCGCCTCCCCCTATCGGCGCCCCATCATCGGCTGGATGAACGACCTCGACGCCATGACGCCGCAAGATGTGCGCGAGTTTTATCAGCGTTGGTATGTGCCGGCCAATGCAGCGGTGGTGGTGGCTGGCGATGTCGACGTCAACCAGGTGCGTCAGTGGGCCGAGCAGTATTACGGCGCCATTGCGCCGCGTGCTGTACCGGCGCGCAAGCCCCAGGTGGAGCCGCCCCAGACCGGGCCCCGGCGGGTGGAGCACCGGGCGCGCAGCTCCCAGCCTTATGTGAGCCTGATGTTCAAGGTGCCGCAATTGGAGCCACAGTCGCTGGCGCAAGCCCGCATGCCGCCCGGCCCCAGCCGCGATGCTTTGGCGCTGACGGTGCTGGCCAGCGTGCTCGACGGCCATTCGGCGGCCCGGCTCGACCGCGCCCTGACCCAGGGCGAGCAGCGGCTGGCCTTGCGGGCTGGTGCCTACAACAGCCTGTATGGCCGCGGGCCGCAGATCTTTGTGCTCGATGGGGTGCCTGCCGAAGGCACCACGGCGCGGGCGCTCATGGACGCCCTGCGCGAACAGGTCGCCCGCGTGGCCCGCGAGGGCATCAGCCCGGCCGAGTTGGCGCGCGTGACCACGCAGTGGGTGGCCAGCCAAACCTACAAGCGCGATGCGCTGTTCAGCCAGGCCAACGAGTTGGGCTCCAATTGGCTGCTGGGTTTTCCGCTCGATGCCAGCCGTCAGCTCGTGCATCACTTGCGCAGCATCACCGCCGCCGAGGTGCAGGCGGTGGCCCAGCGCTACTTTGGCGATGACCAACTCACCGAAGCTGTGCTGGTGCCGCAAGCCGGCGACGGCTCGCCACCGCCGCGCCGTGGCCGACCCGACATGGGCGATACGCCCGCCAGAGCCCATTGACGTCTGACCTGGAGCGTCTGGCGCTCTGAACTGTGTTTGCGGCTGGCCAGTCTGGCGGCCAAGGAGAACAATGTGTTGATTGACCACCTGATCCTGCGCTTGCAGCGCCCCCCACAGGAGCCTGAAAAGGCCAGTATCTGGCCGGGCTGGCTGGGCCGGCTGGCTCTGCTGACTGCCTTGGCGGGGGCCTTGCCCGCGCAAGCGAGTTTGCCGATCGAGCACTGGCAGCAGCCCAGTGGCGCCAAGGTGTATCTGGTGCGCAGCCCCTCGATTCCCATGCTCGACGTGCAGATCGACTTCGATGCCGGCCTGCGACGCGAGCCGAGGCAGCAGGTGGGGCTGGTCAGCGCCATGGCCGAGTTGCTCAGCAAGGGCGTGCGGGCCCAGGGCGCGGAGCCTGCGCTCGATGAAAACCAGATCAGCGAAGCCTGGGTCGATCTAGGCGCCAGCTTTGGTGCCAGCGCCAGCGCCGACCGGCTGAGCTTTTCGCTGCGCACGCTGACCGAACCCGACCTGCTTGAAAAGGCCGTGGCCCTGGCCGCCAGGCAGCTTGGCGAGCCGGCTTTTCCGGGCGCGGTCTGGCAGCGGGTGCGTCAGCGCTACCTGGCCGATCTCAAGGAGTCCTTCACCCGTCCGGCCAGCGTGGCTGGGCGCGAGTACGTCAAGGCCATCTATGGCGACCATCCCTATGGCCATGAAATGACCGATCAGACGCTCAACCGGATCAGCACCGAGGACATGAGCCGCTTTTATGTCAGCCATGTGGGCGCCTGCCGCGCCCGCGTCAGCCTGGTCGGTGCGATTGACCGGGCGCAGGCCGATGCCCTGGTGCAACGCCTGTTGGCCCGACTGCCTCAAGACGCGTGTCGCGGCGGGGTGGCCTTCGCGCCGGTGCCCGAGGTCAAGCCGCTGACTCAGGCCATCGACCTGCCGATTGCCTTCAAGGCCGCCCAGGCCCAGGTGCTCATCGGTCAGCCCGGATTCAGGCGGGCCGATCCTGACTTTTTTGCGCTGACGGTGGGCAACTACATCCTCGGCGGTGGCGGCTTTGTCTCTCGTCTGACGCAGCAGGTGCGCGAGCGGCGCGGTCTGAGTTAGAGCGTGTACAGCTATTTTTCGCCCGGTCTGCATGCTGGCTCATTCACCATTGGTCTGCGCACTCGCCCCGATCAGGCCGCCCAGGCCGTCTCGGTGGTGCGTGACGTGCTGCGCGAGTTTTTGGCGCAGGGGCCCACCGAGGATGAACTGCGCGAGGCCAAACAGAGCCTGATAGGCGGTTTTGTCTTGCGTCTGGACAGCAATGCCCGCCTGCTTGAAAACGTGGCCAACATCGCCTGGCACGACCTGCCGCTGGACTACCTGAGCACCTGGACCGCTCAGGTCGAGCGTCTGAGCACCGCCGACATCCGGGCAGCCTTTGCGCGCAAGCTGCAGCCCGATCGCATGGTCACCCTGGTGCTTGGGGCCAGTTCATGAGCAAGGCTGTGAGTGGGCCTGTGCGGCGGCCACCCGGCGAGGTGCGCATCATTGGCGGGCTGTACAAGCGCACCCGCATCCCGGTGGCCGACCTGCCGGGCTTGCGTCCCACGCCCGACCGGGTGCGCGAGACCCTGTTCAACTGGCTGGGCCAGGACCTGCGCGGCTGGACGGTGGTCGATGTGTTCGCTGGCACCGGCGCCTTGGCGCTGGAGGCGATTTCGCGTGGGGCCGAGCGGGTCCAGGCCTTCGAGCAGGACGCCCAGTTGGTGCGGCAGATCCAGGCGCTCAAGGACAAGCTGCAGGCCACGGGTTTGACGGTGGTGCGCGGCGACGGTTTGCGCTTGCTGCGCGCGCTGCCACCGGGCAGCCAGCAGCTGGTGCTGATCGATCCGCCCTTTGACGCCAATCTCTTTGAGCCGGCCTTGGCGGCGGCTGTCGCCGCCTTGCGTGACAACGGCCTGATTTACCTGGAGGCCCCCCAAGCCTGGGGCAGCGAGGCACTGGCCGGCTTGGGCCTGCAGGCCTTGCGCCAGGGCAAGGCGGGCGCGGTGCACTTTCACTTACTGGCCCGCCTGAGCGCCGAGGGGGGCGCCGAGCAGGCGCCAAGGTGACGGGCATAATTGGCCCATGAATTCTCCCGTGCAGCGCATTGCGGTTTATTCGGGCACTTTTGACCCCTTCACGCTCGGCCACGCCGATGTGGTGCGGCGCTCGCTGGCCCTGTTCGACCAGCTCATCATCGCGGTGGCGGTGGCCCACCACAAGAAGACCCTGTTCAGCCTCGATGAGCGGGTGCGTCAGGTCGGCTTGGCCACGGGCGATCTGGGCGCGGTGCGGGTGCTGCCCTTTGAAGGCCTGATCATGGATTTTTGCGCCGCCCATCAGGTGTGCGCTGTGGTGCGCGGCGTTCGCAACATCACCGACTTCGACTACGAGGCCCAAATGGCGGCCATGAACCGCAAGCTGCGCCCGCAGGTCGAGACGGTTTTCCTCTTGCCCGACGCCAACGTGCAGTGCATCAGCAGCACCTTGGTGCGCGAGATCAGCAAGCTCGGCGGCGACGTCAGCGCCATGGTCAGTCCGGCCATTGCCCAGGACCTGCGCGCAGCCCACGCCCGGGCCGCCTGAGGAGACCTGCTCATGGCTTTGATGATCACCGACGAGTGCATCAACTGCGATGTCTGCGAGCCCGAGTGTCCGAACGAGGCCATTTTTCTTGGTCCGGAGATCTATCAGATCAACCCGTCCAAGTGCACCGAATGCGTGGGCCATTTTGACGAGCCCCAGTGCGTGCAGGTCTGCCCAGTCGCCTGCATTCCGGTCGATCCGCAGCATACGGAGAGCCGCGAGGCGCTGCTGCTCAAGTACCAGCGCCTTCAAAGCCTGGCCGCTCTGGCCACCCCGGCCGGCAGCAAGGCCTGAGCGCCTTTAGCCGGCGGCGCTGCCCGTTTTTTGCGGCGCCTCATCGGGCGCGGCAGGGGGTTTGCGCGGGGGCTTAGGCCGTGGTGCTGCGTCGGTGTGAATCAGCTGCATGGCTTTTTCCATGTCGCCGCTGATGATCAGCGGTGCGGCTTTGACGCTGCGTGCAATGGCCTCTTCCATGGCCGTGCGCTGCTCGGCCATGGGCTTGCCCAATACCCAGTTGGAGACCTCCGACTTCACGCCCGGGTGGCCGATGCCGATGCGCAGCCGCCAGTAATCGCCGGTGCCCAACTGGGCGTGGATGTCACGCAGGCCGTTCTGGCCGGCATGGCCGCCACCGAACTTGAGTTTGGCCTGGCCGGGCGGCAGGTCCAACTCGTCGTGCGCGACCAGGATCTCGCTGGGGGCGATCTTGAAAAACCGCGCCAGTGCCGACACCGACTTGCCCGACAGGTTCATGAAGGTTTGCGGCTGCAGCAGCCACAGGCTTTGTCCCTGCACCTGGATGCGGGCCACCTTGCCGTGATAGGCCTTGTCGGTGCTCAGGGATGCCTTGAGCTCGCGCGCCACCGCCTCGAGCCACCAAAAGCCCGCATTGTGGCGAGTGGTCTCGTACTCTTGGCCCGGATTGCCCAGGCCGACCAGGAGTTTGATCATGGATGGATTGTCGGTGATGGGCCCAGTGCTGTCGGCGAGCAGCAAAAAGGCCCATGCCTCTTGCGAAGGCATGGGCCAGCAGGGGCCGGCGGGAAGAATTACTTCTTGCCTTTGCCCTTGCCTTTGGCATCCGCAGCAGGCGCTGCCGCCGGAGCGGCTTCTTCTTCTGCGATGGCCGTCACCGATGCGAGCACCGGGTTGACCTGGCCCTTGGTCACCACCTTGACGCCCTTGGGCAGGGTGATGTCATTGACGTGCAGCGAGTGGCCTTTTTTCATGCCGCTGAGGTCGACCGCGATGAACTCGGGGATATCGGCCGGCAGGCAGGAGATGACCAACTCGGTTACCACATGGTTGACCAGGCACTTTTCGGCCTTGACGGCCGGGGAGTTTTCTTCGCCGCTGAAGTGCAGGGGCACTTTGACGGTCATGCGTGTGGTGGCCTCGACGCGCTGGAAGTCGATGTGCTGGACTTGCGGCTTGTAGGGGTGCATTTGCAGGTCACGCAAGAGCACCTTGTGGCTCGCGCCGCCCAGTTCCATCTCGAGGATGGAGGAATGGAAGGCTTCCTTTTTGATGGCGTGGAACAGGGCGTTGTGATCGAGTTCGATCAGCAGGGGCTCGCCCGTGCCACCGTAGACGATACCGGGCGTGCGGCCCGAGATGCGCAGACGGCGGCTCGCACCCGTACCCTGCAGCTTGCGCTCGAAAGCGACAAATTTCATGGTTTTCTCCTAGAGAGGCGGACCGCGACCAGTCTCGACTCGTGACAACAATGGCAGCTTGCGCTGCCGGCTTATCGCTCCCGGTTCAGAACAGGTTGTCCTGCTCCGAGAACAGACTCATGACCGACTCTCCGCGGGCGATGCGCTGTATGGTTTCAGCAAACAGCGGCGCCACCGAGAGTTGGCGGATCTTGCTGCACGCCTTGGCATTGGCGTTCAGCGGAATGGTGTTGGTGATGACGACTTCATCGAGCGCATCGCCTTTGGACAGTCGCTCAATGGCCGGCCCTGAAAACACCGGGTGGGTGCAGTAAGCGTAGACCTTGCGGGCGCCGCGCTCCTTGAGCACCTCGGCCGCCTTGACCAGCGTGCCGGCGGTGTCGATCATGTCGTCCATGATGACGCAGTTGCGGCCTTCGATGTCGCCGATCACATGCATGACCTCCGACACATTGGCCTTGGGCCGACGCTTGTCGATGATGGCCATGTCGCAACCGAGTTGCTTGGCCAGCGCGCGCGCGCGCACCACACCGCCCACATCAGGGCTGACGACCATCAGGTCGGTGTAGTTCTTCTGATTTAAATCGCCCAGCAGCACCGGCGAGGCGTAAATGTTGTCGACCGGAATATCGAAAAAGCCCTGGATCTGGTCAGCGTGCAGGTCCATGGTCAGAACGCGCGAGACGCCCACGGCCTGCAGCATATTGGCCACCACCTTGGCCGTGATCGGCACCCGGGCCGAGCGCGGCCGGCGGTCTTGGCGGGCATAACCGAAATAAGGGATGACGGCGCTGATGCGTTCGGCCGAGGCGCGCTTGAGCGCATCGACCATGATCAGCAATTCCATCAGGTTGTCGTTGGTCGGGGCGCAGGTGGACTGCACCACGAACACATCGCGGGCCCGCACGTTTTGCTGGATTTCGACGGTCACCTCACCATCGGAGAAGCGACCGACATGGGCCGCGCCCAGTGTGGTGCCCAGATCATGGGCGATTTCCTGCGCCATGCTGGGGTTGGCGTTGCCCGTGAAAACCACGAAGTCGGAGGGAAGCGCTTGCATGTCAGACCGCTCAGGGGTGAAGGAGTTGGCGCTGAATTCGAACGGAGGCTGGTCTGGGTCGGCGTAAGCCCACAACTGACTCGATCAAGCGAGGAATCGGGGTCCGCGCACCGGATGTGTCAGCGCGCACGACCTGATCCCTCAAAATCATTTGGCAGGGGAGGAAGGACTCGAACCCTCGCATGCCGGAATCAAAATCCGGTGCCTTAACCAACTTGGCGACTCCCCTACACGGGTGAACGGCCCGAAAGCCACTCACCGATCAACCGTCGCTGTCCGCCCAGCCCGCCAGGGGATGAACGTCCAGATTGCTGCACACCTGCAGTGTCCAGCCCTGTGGAGGGCTGCCAGCCAAGGGCTCTGGTGAGGGCCATCTTGCAAACACTGCGCTGCCCGAGCCGGTCATCCGAGGCGCCAACCCCTGCGATTCCAGCCAGGCCAGAGCCTGGGTGACGTCGGGGCAAAGCCTCTGGGCAACCGGCTGCAAGTCGTTACAACCGAAGTCGTAGGGACGTGCAGCAAAGCCCGAGATTGTAGCAGGTCGCGTGTCCCGGCGAAGCAGGGGGTCGGAAAAGATCCGGGCGGTCTCCAGGCCCTGATCCGGCTTGACCACCACGAAGCGGGCCGGGGGCAGTTCGATGGGCGTGATCTGCTCGCCCACGCCCTCCACCCAGGCGTTGCGTCCGCGCAGGAAAAACGGCACATCGGCCCCCAGTTGCAGGCCGATGGCCTCCAGGGCGGGGCGGCCGAGGCCCAGGCCCCACAGGCGGTTCAGGGCCAGCAGGCAGGAGGCGGCGTCGGAGGATCCGCCACCGAGGCCGGCCTGGGCCGGCAGGCGCTTGGTCAGGCGGATGTGAGCGCCGTGGGGGGTGCCGGTGGCCTGTTGCAGGGCCCGGGCGGCGCGGATGCACAGGTCGTCCTCGGGCAGGGTGGCGCCGTGGTCTTCGCGGCTTAAGCGCCCGGCGGGGCGCAGCTCGAAATCCAGCGTGTCTTGCCAGTCAATCAGCATGAAGACCGACTGCAGCAGGTGGTAGCCGTCGGGGCGCCGCCCGGTGACGTGCAGGAAC